>CALXFL010000105.1 GCA_944387515.1 uncultured Clostridia bacterium | reverse complement strand
TAGGGGGTCTGCTGGTAGACAAAGTAGTTGAGCCAGTTGACATACAGCAGATTGGCGTGGCCCCGCCAGATAAACTGGGGCTCCTCCTCGGGATTATCTCCCGGGAAATAATGGTAAGGCACCTGGATGGGCAGTCCCTTGTCCAGATCCCGGAAATACTCTGCGGCCAGCGTGCCCCGGTCATATTCGGAATGGCCGGTGACGAAGAACTGCCGCCCATCCCGGGAAGCCACAATGTGAACCCCTGCCATGGACGAACGGGTCAGCAGCTCCAGCTGCGGACAGGCCAGAATGTCCTCCTCCCGCACCTCGGTATGGCGGGAATGGGGAACATAAAACACCTCGTCAAAGCCCCTCACCAGCGGATGGAAGGGCTGAAGAATCTCGTGGGGGAAGATGCCGAACATCTTGGCAGGCAGGTCATACTTCTGGATGCCGTAGTGGTAGTAAAGGCCGGCCTGTGCACCCCAGCAGATATGGAAGGTGGAATAGACGTGGGTACGGGACCACTCCATGATCTCGCAAAGCTCCGGCCAGTAGTCCACCTCCTCAAAGGGCATCTGCTCCACCGGCGCGCCGGTGATAATGAGCCCGTCAAACCGCTGGTCCCGGACGTCGTCCAGGGTGCGGTAAAACCGGCAGAGATGGCTTTCTGAGGTGTTGCGGGAGACATGGCTGCCAGTCTGGAGCAGCTCAATGTCGATCTGAAGGGGGGTATTGGACAGGACCCGCAGCAGCTGGGTCTCGGTCTCGATCTTTTTGGGCATCAGGTTGAGAATCGCAATTTTCAGCGGACGAATATCCTGATGAGAGGCCCGCTCCTCGTTCATGACGAAGATATTTTCCCGGCGAAGGGCCGAATTGGCCGGAAGGGTATCGGGTATATTGATGGGCATGACTGAACCTCCTGCGGCGCCCGGCTGACAGCCGGATCTCTTTATTTCTTTATTATACCAAAATGCCGTCCTGCTGGCAAGGGGATTCAATCGGTATGACAGCACCGCCAGCGGCGAAGATGCTCCGGCACTTCCTCCGGGGTCAGGTGGTCGTGAATGCTGCAGCTGCCCGCCTCCTGAGCGGTCTCATAATACCAGGTCTTGTACTGGAGAACCCCCAGCACCTCCTGCAGGGCGGCAATCTGCTCCTCCACGGCCTGCTTCTGCCGCTGGATGATTTCCAGCCGCTGGCCGATGGTCTCATCCCCGGCCATGCACCAGTCAATAAAGGTGCGGATATCCTTCAACGGCATCCCGGTGTGCTTCAGACACTCAATCAGCGACAGCCATTCCAGATCACTCTGCCGGAACATCCGCACGCCGCCCTCCGACCGTGCCACAAAGGGCAACAGTCCCTCCCGGTCATAATACCGGAGGGTGGACGGGGGAATCTGGAGCTGGCTGGCCACCTGGCCGATGGTGTAATAGGTGGACATGGGGCTTCCTCCTTTTGTTTATTCTGCCCCGATGGGCGCTGTACTCAGCCTACCATAAACCCCGTGGAAAGTCAACGCTGTTCCCATTTCTTGAAATCACCTCATTCCCGGATGTAAATTTAGAAAAATACTTGACAAAACGAACGTTTTTTGGCAGACTATAAGGAAAGAATGCTGGACGGGAGGTGAGGCAAATTGGACACACAGCAATTTTTCAGGGAGGCACTGGGCATCTCTGACCCGGAGCTGATCGCTCATATGGACATGCTGGGCGAAATGGTTTTGCTGCAAAAGGACGAGGTTCTCTTTTTACAGGATGAAATCCCCGACCGCATTGCCCTGCTGGCAGAGGGAATCATGCTGGGTCTTGCCATCACTGAAAATGGCCGGGAGGTGGTGGACTGCATCGCTTTCCGGAAAGGAGACGCCGTCATGCCCTCCTCCAATCTTCAGCAGGCTTCCCCTGTGCAGATGCGGGCCCTGACCCCCTGCAAGGTCTTTGTCTTCCCCATCGCAACGCTGGAACAGCTGGTTCACCGGTATCCCCAGGCGCTGAACTTCTACACCACCCAGCTGACCGCCGCCTATGAGCGCCACTGGACCATGAAAATGGTCATCGGCCAGTATCGGGCCAGAGAACGGTATGAATGGTTTTTAAAGGAATTTGCCCCCTGCGCCAGCGAGATTCCCATTCATTATATTGCGTCCTTTCTGAACATTGCACCCGGCTCTCTCAGCCGTATTCGCCGGGAAATGCTGGACGAAGCGTAAAAAGGCCGGTTTGCGGCCCTTTTTTCCTCTGCCTTCCTCTTTTTTCCGCCCATCTCCTTTCCTTGACAGTCTCAAAAAAGGCGGGTAGAATAGAAGAGAAAGGTTGTGTTATTTTGTTTACCCAATTGAAGCCGAAAAACTGTGCCGTGGCACTCCTGGGAAGCGCCATCCTCGCCTTCGGCCTCTACAACATCCATTCCCTGTCCGGCGTCACCGAGGGTGGTGTGCTGGGCCTCACCCTGCTGTTGGAGCACTGGTTCCACCTCTCCCCCTCCATCACCAGTCTGGTGATGAATGCCCTTTGCTATCTGCTGGGCTGGCGGCTGCTGGGGCGGAACTTCATTCTTTACTCTGCCATTGCAGGCGGCGGCTTTGCCCTCTTTTACGCCATCTTTGAGCAGTTCCCGCCCCTCTGGCCTCAGCTTGTCCATATGCCCCTGGCGGCAGCGGTGTTCGGCGCCCTCTTTGTGGGTGTCGGCGTGGGACTCAGCGTCCTGGCCGGCGGTGCGCCGGGTGGTGACGACGCCCTGGCCATGTCCCTGGGCCACCTGACCCGGCTGCCTCTTCAGTGGATCTACCTGGCCAGTGATCTTCTGGTGCTGCTTTTGTCCCTCAGCTACATTCCCCTTTCCCGCATCGCCTGGTCGCTGCTCACCGTCCTCATCTCGGGACAGCTGATCGGCCTGATGCAGCGGCTGCCCTTCTTAAAGGAACCTGAGGCGGCCGGATGACAGAAACGGAGGTTTCCATGAAATGCCATTCCCTCTCCCCCGCTTTTCTGGCGGAAAACATGATGGGCCCCAACTCGGTGCGGATTCTGGAAGAGCTGCTGGACGGCTGCACACTCCGGCCGGGCATGCGGGTACTGGACCTGGGCTGCGGCCGGGGCCTGACCTCAGTCTGGCTGGCGGAGCAGTTTGACGTGCAGGTCTTTGCGGTGGATCTCTGGATCCCGGCAACAGAAAATTACCGGCGATTCTGCCAGCTGGGACTGGACGGGCGAATCGTTCCCCTTCACGCCGACGCCAACGCCCTCCCCTTTGCAGAGGGCTACTTTGACGCCATGGTCAGCGTCGATGCCTACCACTACTTCGGCCTGGAAGCAGATTTCTTCCCCCGGGTGATCCGTCCCCTGCTGAAGGAAAACGCCCTCACGGCCATTGCCGTGCCTGGCATGAAGCAGCCGATGCAGGACGTACCGCCGGAGATGACGCCCTACTGGCGGCCGGAGGACCTGGCCTGCTGGCAGACGGTGGATTTCTGGGATGGGCGGCTTGGCAGCCTCACCGAACGGAAGTCCTGGGAGATGGCCTGCTTTGACACCGCCTGGACAGAGTGGATGGCCACCGATAATCCCTACGCCGTCTCCGACCGGCCCATGATGGCCACTGACGGCGGGCGGTATATGAATCTCGTGGCTGTCCGGGGAAAAGCAGCGCCGTATAGTGGTTGACACCCGGCTTTATTTATGCTATCATAAGGAAAGAAACGCGATGAAGGGGAGAGTATCCCCTGTGCCGGACTTGCAGAGAGCCTCTCCCCGGCTGAAAGAGAGGCAGGCGGACAGGGAGGAAGGTAGCCCCGGAGCAGCGCACCGAAGCACCGGCATCGTCCGGCGTCTGAGGCTGCGACAGGTTCCGCCTGTTACAGCGGTACGGTCTTGGAACTTCCAGCACCGGATGAGGCTCCCGCCGCAAGGCCCGAGCGAAGTGAAGTGGTACCACGGATTTCCCGTCTTCACGGCAGGCTGACAAAGCCGCCGGAAGGCGGGATTTTTAGTTAGAAAGGCAGGTGGCCGCAGATGGCGCTGGACGGCGCTTTTCTCTATACCATTGGACAGGAAATCCAGAACACAGCTCTGGACAGCCGGGTGGACCGGATTTACCAGCCCTCCCGGGAGGAAATGGTCCTGCTGCTGCGGGGCCGGGGATGGAGCGGCAAGCTGATGCTCTCTGCCGGCGCCGACAGCCCCCGGATTCATTTTACCAAGGCAGAGACCGAAAATCCCAAATCGCCCCCCATGTTCTGCATGCTGCTGCGCAAGCACCTCTCGGGTGCCCGGCTGACAGCAGTGCGGCAGCTGGGACTGGACCGGGTGCTCTATCTGGACTTTGACACCCGCAACGAGCTGGGCGACCCCATTACCATCACAGTGGCGGTGGAGATCATGGGCCGCCACTCCAACATCATCATCGTCGGGCCGGACGGCCGGGTGCTGGACGCCATCAAGCGCATCGACCCCGAGATGTCGGGCGTGCGGCCGGTGCTACCAGGACTGCCCTACACCCCGCCTCCCGCACAGGACAAACTGAATCTCTTCACCGCCACCCGGGAGGAGGCCATGGAGCGAATCCAGGCTGCCCGGGGCCAGGACCTGAGCAAGGCCCTGATGGCCAGCTACGAGGGCCTGTCGGGCACCCTCTGCCGGGAGATTGTCCTGGCGGCGGTGCGGCAGGTGGAGATGGACAAAACTGCCCTGACGCCCGACCAATGGGACCGGCTCTTCTTCCAGCTGAACCAGCTGAAGGAAAACCTGCTGGCCGGTCACAACCAGTACACCATCCTCTGTGAGCAGGGCGGACGCCCCAAGGAATTCTCCTTTGTGGACCTGAAGCAGTACGGCATGCTCCTCACCAGCCGGTACTTCGACTCCCCCAGTGAGCTGCTGGACAGCTTCTATTCCGAGCGGGTGCGGATGGAGCGGATGAAACAGCGTTCCAACGACCTGCTGCGGCTGCTGATGAACGCCTCGGAACGGCTGACCCACAAGCTGGCCCTCCAACGGGAGGAGCTGGCCCAGTGTGCCGACCGGGAAAAGCTCAAGCAGCAGGGCGACCTGCTGTCGGCGTCGGTCTGGCAGCTGAAAAAGGGCATGACTCAGGTAGAGCTTGCCGACTTCTACCACGACGGCGAGACCGTCACCATTCCGCTGGATCCTGCGCTGACCCCGGTGCAGAATATCCAGTGGTACTACAAGCAGTACCGCAAGGCCGCCACCGCCGAACAGATTCTCACCGACCAGATTCAGAAGGGAGAGCAGGAGCTCACCTATGTGGACAGCGTCTTTGATGCCGTCTCCCGCACCAGCGGCGAAAGTGAGCTGCTGGAAATCCGTCAGGAGCTGGCCGAGCAGGGCTACCTGAAGCACTACCACAACAAGAACAAGCTCCTGAAGGCTCAGCCGCCCCTGCGCTACCGCTCCTCCGATGGCTTCACCATCTGGTGCGGCCGCAACAACCGGCAGAACGACCGGCTGACCCTCCGGGACGCCCGGCCGGAAGACATCTGGTTCCACACCCAGGGCTTCGCCGGTTCCCATGTGATTCTGGTGACAAACGGCATTCCGCTGGACGACCTGCCCGACCGGACGGTAGAAGAGGCGGCCATGATCGCCGCCTGGAACTCCCGGGCGAGAGCGGCGGCCCTGGTGCCGGTGGACTACACCCAGGCCAAAAACGTCCGCAAGCCCGGCGGCGCCAAGCCCGGCATGGTGATCTTCGACCATTACTTCACCCTCTACACCACCCCCGATGAGGAAAAGGTGGCGGCCTTGGAGGAGAAATAAGCCTTGTTATGAGGTGAGCGTATGATCTGGAACAATTGTTATGGCCATTTCTGCCCGGAAGACGGCAACCTTGAAATCGGCAACGACCGGATCCGGAAGGTGATGCGGCTGAAGGACGGCAGCATCGCCACCGAATCCATTGAGGACCTGGAAAACAGCGTCCGGTGGACGGGAGATGGCCATCTCTGGCAGCGCTGTCCGGTGCTGGAACCGGACGAGGTTCCGGCTGTCGGGTGGGAGACCACCGTCTGCGACGACCTGCCGGGTACCCGCCCCCATCTGTGCGGGGTGCTGACCCTCACCGGCCGGATGGGCCGGGTGTGGATGGAATACCGGGTCTTCCCGCGCATTCCCTTTGTCTTCTCCCAGACCTTTGTGGAACGGGAAAGCCCTGCGGGCAGCAACTCACAGGCCGGAGAAGCTGTGCTGGAAGCCACCGGCATTGAAAGCCAGTACCAGAACCAGAATGAAGAAAACCTCTTCTGTTCCGCCGACACCCTGGACTGTATTCCCCTGGGCCGCCGGCATCTGAAGCTGGAAACTCTGACCTTCCAGGACAAGACCGACCGCCACGACAGTCTGCTGGAACGGCAGACCGTCCCCCTCTACCCCCGGGGACAACTGGAACGGGAGGGCAACCTCTTTCACCTGATGGACTATCCCCATGGAGATTCCCTCCTGCTGGTCAAGCATGCCCCCACTGCCAGCTCCGCCCTTCACCGGCTGGGGCCCGACCTGATGGCAGAGGGCAACCGATACGCCGCCCTGCTGGGCAGCGGCATCGATTATGAACACCTGCCGGCAGGACGGGTGCCCTGCTACGCCTCGGCAGTGGGCGTGGCCAAAACCGCCGCCATCTGGGACGCCTTCTGGGCGTACAGCACCGCCTTTTCCACCGGCGATCCCCGGCATTCCCTTTTCATGATGTCCAACACCTGGGGTGACCGGAGCCAGGATTCCGCCGTCTGTGAGGAATTCCTGCTGGCGGAACTGGAAGAAGCCCACCGGCTGGGCATCCAGATTCTTCAGATCGACGACGGCTGGCAGAAGGGCGTCACTGCCAACTCCAAACAGCATACCGGCGGCGTCTGGGAGGGCTACTACCAGTTTGACCCGGATTTCTGGCAGGTGAACCCCGACCGGTTCCCCCGGGGACTGGAGCCAGTGGTGGAAAGAGCCCGGGACTATGGGGTGGAAATGGGACTCTGGTTCAGCCCCGACTCCTCCCGGGAATTTGCCAACGTGGAGCGGGACATCGAGACCCTCTGGGGGCTCTTTCAGCGGTATGGCATCCGGTACTTCAAGCTGGATGGAGTCAAGATCCGCAGCAAGCTGTGCGAGATGCGGTTCATTCAGTTGCTTTCCACCCTCTCCCGCCGCAGCGGCGGAGAGATCCGCTTCAATCTGGATGTCACCGCCGAGGACCGGTTCGGCTACCTGTACCAGCCCCAGTATGGCACCCTCTTTGTGGAAAACCGGTACACCGACTTCGGCAACTACTACCCCCACAACACCTTCCGCAACCTGTGGAGCCTGGCGTCGGTTCTTCCGGCGAGACGGCTTCAGATGGAGCTTTTGAACCCCCGGCGCAATCCCCACCGGTATGAGGGGATGCCCTTCCCACCGGCTGCGTATGACATGGACTACCTCTTTGCCACCGTCATGCCGGCCAATCCCCTTTTCTGGATGGAGCTTTCCCATCTGGCACCCGAGGACGCCGCAGCACTTCAGCCCCTCACCGCCCTTTACCACACCTGGGCACCGGAGCTGTTTGACGCCAGGGTCATCCCCATCGGCGACTGTCCCGACGGGATGCAGTTCAGCGGATACTGCTGCCTCTCCCCGGATAAGCGGCAGGGCCATCTCCTCCTCTTCCGGGAGGAGACCGAACCGGCAGAACACAGCTTCCGGCTGCCGGTATCCCTGGATGGAACCGGCCTGACGGTACTCTACCAGAGCGCCCCGGCAGAAATCCAGCCGCAGGGCGAGGAAATCCGCGTAGCCTTTTCCCGGCAGCGCAGTTTTGTCTGGCTGCGCTTTGCCTGAAATATTCAAATACCCAAGAAAGGAACATCTTTATGGCGAGAAAAGAACTGGAAAAGATGTACAATCCCCGGGAATTCGAGGATCGCATCTACCACACCTGGGAAGAGAAGGGATACTTCACTCCCGAAATCGACGAGACCAAAACCCCTTACACCATCGTGATTCCGCCCCCAAACATCACCGGACAGCTCCACATGGGCCACGCCGTGGACAACACCCTTCAGGACATCCTGATCCGTTGGCGGCGGATGCAGGGCTACTGCACCCTGTGGCTCCCCGGCACTGACCACGCCTCTATCGCCACCGAGGCCAAAATCGTGGAGCAGATGCGTAAAGAGGGCGTCACCAAGGAAGATCTGGGCCGGGATGGCTTCCTGGAAAGAGCCTGGGACTGGAAAAAGCAGTATGGCGGCCGGATCGTCGAGCAGCTGAAAAAGCTGGGCTCCTCCTGCGACTGGACCAGAGAGCGGTTCACCCTGGACGAGGGCTGCTCCAAGGCCGTATTGGAAGTCTTCACCCGCCTGTATGAAAA
>CALXFL010000104.1 GCA_944387515.1 uncultured Clostridia bacterium | reverse complement strand
CAGGCGCCCTGTGGCCTGACCCGCTCCGACCGGCGCCGGGCCATTGCCAAGGCCACTGTCCAGGCCATCAGCACTTTTCTCCCTCCCGGACAGCAGCTCTGGTTGACGGACGTGGGCGCTACCAGTCTTAGTGGACAATCCGTCCTGTTGGTGAGCGTAACCCTGTTTACGGAACGGGGAAGTGAAGAGCTCATCGGTGCTGTATTGGAAAAAAGTGATCCAGATCTGGCCATTGTCCACGCAACACTGGATGCCATCAACCGCCGTATCCGGTTTTCATAATCTGCCGTTTTCCGGCTTTTGACTTTCTGCAAATTCCTTTTTCAGCGGAGCGAAGATAGCCTGTCTATTAGCGAAGGACAGAGTTCCATTAGGAGGTCTGTGTTTCGATGAAAAAGGCAAAGATCATGCTGGCGATCACTTCTCTGGTATCCCTGATTCTTTCCAGCGGCGCTTTCTTTATGTGGAGATAACCCGCTGTTTGCCGTCAAAAGCCTTAACGGGTTCCTGTTTCCCCAGGGAAACAGGCTCTGTCTGTTCTTCCGCAGCAAAAGCTGCGGATTTTATATCCGACAAATGGAAAGGAAGGTATACCATGAAACCGCTGACCCGCTTTTACGCCCTCTGTTTAATCACGCTGGGCTTTTTATGTGGTGTCACCTGTTCCATTCTCTTTTTTCAGCAATGGCAGCTGTACGGCGGCTCCATTTCCCGCTTTGTGGTACTGTCTCTGCTCTGTGTGGTCTGCCGGTGTCTGCCCCTTTATATCAGCGAAGATTGCAGCATTGATATGTCATTTATCAGTACCCTGACCATTGTGTTGACAGAAGGTCCACTGGCAGCAGTCACGATCTGTTTTCTGACATCGCCGTTTGTGGTCATTCCCACGGAAGACGGCAAGGGATATACCCATTTGTTCAACACAGATATCATCAAAACCGGGTTCAATACTGCCAACCTCACATTGACAGTGGCATCAGCTGGCCTGGCCTTTGCCCTGACCGGCGGAACTGCCGGAAACCTACAGCTTCCTCAGGTTTTGCTGCCCATGCTCAGCTTTATTGTGGTCTCCATGGCGGTCAATTCCTTGATTATGATTCTGCTCTTTGTACTGGAACAGCAGATTCCCTTCTATCCCACCATTTTCCGGATGTTCTTGCAGCTGCTTCCCTCCATGCTCTGTGCAGCTCCTATCGGTTTTTTCCTAGCACTTCTGATGATGGGCACCAACGTCTATATGGCTGTGCTCTTTATGCTGCCGCTGCTGCTGGCACGCTATTCTTTCCGGCTCTTTCTGGATGGTCAGAAGCAACAGATCGCCATGGTCAAAACTCTGGCAGCCGCCATTGAAGCCAAGGACCCTTACACAGAAGGTCATTCTCAACGGGTCAGCGATTATGCCGGCCAGATTGCCCAGGAAATGGGACTTTCACCCCGCCGGATTGAACAGATTCAGCTGGCAGCACTTTTCCACGACGTAGGAAAAATCGGCGTTCCGGATGCGATTCTGCAAAAGCCCTCCCGCCTGACACCGGTGGAATGGCAGTCCATGCGTTCTCATCCTGTCATTGGCATTCAGATTCTCCAGCACACCAGCTATTATGAATACATTCGGGAAATGGTGCTGCACCATCACGAATACTATAACGGACAGGGGTACCCGGACGGCACCAAAGGAGACGAAATTCCACTGGAAGCCTATATTCTCAGTGCAGCAGATGCCTATGACGCAATCACCAGTGACCGTCCCTACCGGAAGGGACTGGAACCAGAACAGGCCCGGCAGATTCTGCTGAAAGAAGCTGGCGCACAATTCCATCCTGATGTGGCAAATACTGCTGCCGCCATGATTGCTGAAGGACGGCTTACCGTTACTACCCTACCCAAAGTCGCCATTGCCGCCACTGAAAAAACAGCAGCAGAGGGCGAGGGATAACCATGCTGGCAGTAGCTGTTCTGTTGTCTATTCTGTTTGGCTGGATGATGGGAGGAAAGCTGCGCCGGCTGGAACGGATTCAGCTGTTCTGGCTTCCACTCCCCATTGGGGGACTATTGCTGGAATGGGCCATTCAGCCTTTGACTGGTATCCTTCCCTGGCCACCGGAAACCTGGGTCTGGTTCCCGGTATGGTGTTCTTATCTCTGTCTGCTTCTGTTTCTGCTGAAAAACAGCCATCTTCGGCGAACGGCCGTATTGGCAGGAAGTGGTACACTCTGTAATCTCGCCGTCATTACCGCCAATGGGATGCGTATGCCAGTCTCACAAAAGGCCGCTGCCTTTCTGTCTGCTGAAGGGTTGTCTCAACTGGCAGCAGGAGAAATCCCCACCTATATGTTGGCAAACGACAAAACCCGGCTCCTATTTTTGGGAGATATCCTGCCGCTGCCCGGCGGATTTGCCAGTATCGGGGATCTTTTGCTGGCAGCAGGCATTTTTTTCTGTATCATGGCCATTATGTCCCCTGTACACCTTCCGAAATGGTGGAAAAGAGGATAATCCCTGCTTTACAAAACAATCAAATTTTCCACATTTTCACATGGAAATACTGAAAAACCATCTGCTGAACCGGCAGATGGTTTTCTTCTTTTTCCAGGATTAACGCTTCCTTCGACTGGATATACTAAACGCTGTGAAACGCCAGCCGAACGACTTCTCTGTCCTGATACAAAGGCTGACTGCCAAAATTTTTTGAAGGGGCGATTTTTATGAAAAAAGTGATACAGAGAACAGTCTGGATGCTGACGGCCGCTGTCATCGCTGTAATGGGAATCGTAGGATACTATCACTGGTCGTTACCGGATTCCTACTATATCGGTGAAAACCAACAGCTTTCCCTGCCCCAATATCCCTCCCTGTCTATTTCTCAGCAGGAAGCCATGCTTACACTGGGCAATCTCTCCGTTTCCAGAGAAGCCGAAATTCAATGGATGGGCTGTATCCCGATTAAAACCGTCTCTGTCAAGGAGACAGAAACCCGATATCTCATTCCCTGCGGCACACCTTTTGGCCTGAAAATGCTTACGCAAGGTGTGCTGGTTGTTGGACTCAGTCCGATTGAAACCCGAACAGGTACCTGCTGCCCTGCCCAGGAAGCCGGATTAGAAAAAGGAGATCTGATTCTCTCAGCAGATGGACAGGCCGTTTCCTCTTTTCAGGACCTGTCATCCGTGGTCAGCCGTTCCAATGGAGAAGCTGTCTCTCTGGAAGTGGTGCGGGATGGAGAAACCCGGCAGATCCTTGTAACGCCCCGAGAATCCCTCGCTGGCGAATATCAATGCGGCCTGTGGGGACGGGACAGCTCAGCAGGCATCGGCACCATCACCTTTTACGACCCTGCAACCGGTCTGTTTGCCGGTCTGGGCCATGGCGTTTGTGATGCTGATACTGGAGATCTGCTGCCGCTGGCATCGGGCGAAGTCATGCCTGCCGCCATTCTGGATGTCATTCCGGGCAGTGTGGGAACTCCTGGTGAGCTTCAGGGCAGCTTTACCAGTCCCTTCGCAGTGGGAACCCTGCTCAACAACACCAGCAGTGGTATCTTCGGCATCCTGAAAACAGCTCCCACCCGCTCGTCTGCATTGGCTCTCTGTCCCAAGCAGGAAGTTGTGGAAGGGCCGGCACAAATTCTGACAACAGTAAAAGGGGATGAACCTGCTGCATACAGCATTCAGATTGAAAAAGTGAGTTACGCTGCTCACACACCGGATAAAAATATGGTGATTCGGGTGGACGACCCTGCGCTGCTTTCCATTACCGGTGGTATTGTGCAGGGCATGAGTGGCAGTCCCATCATCCAGAATGGCAAGCTTGTAGGCGCCGTGACCCATGTGTTTGTCAACGATCCCACAAGGGGATATGGCATTTTCGCAGAAAACATGCTTGAAGCAGCAGACAGCCTGCAATAAAGAATATGCACAAAAGGCGGCCACCGGCCGTCCCTATATACGACAAAGATAAAAACGGCCTGCTACCTCAGTATTCCCTGTATTTTAGAGTGATACGGAAGCCATATTTTTGAAAAGAGAACAGCGAAATAAAAGCAATGTCCCTGATAATTGCAAGCCTTTGTGCTTTTGAAATTTTTTCGGCAGATGAGCCAAAAAAGATCGACAACATTCCCGCCTGTGTTTGATTTTTTTATAGAATCTGACAGAAAGCAAATCCAAAAGTTCATTTTTGCAGCAAAAATCCGCCCGGACAGAGTTTGCCTAAACACTTTTTTACAGAGCCTTCTCCGCAAAACGACATTTTATGCAAGGTGAGTGCGTGTACAATAATCCTTGCAAGATATCGGCACACTTTTGACTTTCAGGCATAAAAACGGCAATAAAATGCGGGATACTATGTTATTATTCTTAAAAATTAACATGAATATGGCAAAACACACAAGTTTACCCATATATAATTGAAAGAATAACAAAATTTATATTTCCTTCAGTAAATTGCTTGTTATTTGACAGTAAAAGTGATAAGATATCTATAATAATACAAACAAGGAGGAATTCATCGTGGTTAGCCGAAAGAAAATCCTGATCAGCGACGACTCTGCGGAGTTTCGAACCCTTTGTCAGGAAAAGCTCAACGAAAAAGGATATGAGGTAATCCTAAAGAAACGGGATGGATTTGAGGTGCTGTCTGCTATTGAAGCAGAAAATCCGGATCTGGTGGTCATGGATGTTCAAATGCGGCACATTGATGCACTGGGCGTGTTAAAGGGCCTGAAAAATCGTGGTCCCCTTCCCCGGTTTATCATTACATCTTCTTTTAACAACGGATTTATCGAAAAGGCACTGGCAGAAGAGGTGAACTGCCACTACATGCTCAAGCCGGTAGAGTTTTCCCTGCTTCTGGAACGCATTGACTCTCTTTGCAGTGAAGATACCATTCAGCACACCACTGCCAGACAGGATTTCGTCTCTATTCAGCAGCTGGAAGTCATGGTCACCAATATTCTCCATAATATCGGCGTGCCTGCCCATATCAAAGGTTATCACTATCTGCGGGAAGCCATCATTCTGTCCCTGTTGGACCCCGCTGCCATGAACTCTGTCACCAAACAACTTTATCCTTCTGTAGGAAAACGTTTCTCTACTACGTCTTCCCGGGTTGAGCGAGCCATCCGTCATGCTATTGAAGTAGCCTGGGACCGGGGCGATGTGGATGTCCTCAACTCTTACTTCGGATACACCATTCAAAACAGCCGTGGAAAGCCCACCAATTCAGAATTTATCGCCATGATTGCAGACAAAATCCGCATCCAGATTCATCTGGAAAACCGGGAAATTCCCCAGAGCAATCACGCCTGACCCCTTTGCCGCCGCCGGTATCCGGCGGCGTTTTTTTATCTGGCCCCGGATACTTCCCCTGGAAATATATACCGATGATATATGAATTTTTTCTCAGCAAATATGAATAAACTTGAAATGGAACGCAAAGAATCCTGCATTTCCTTTTCAATTTCCACCAAAAGGTGTATAATATTGTTCAAAGGCATCCGCCTTTGGATTCAGGCGATGAAGATAAAAGCGCAGGAGTCAAACCAATGAACAAACTTTTCAAAAGAATTTTAATCATAACCGGACACTATGGATGCGGGAAAACCAGTCTCGCCATCAGTCTTGCCCAGATGCGCCGTCAAGCCGGTGCTGAAGTGACGCTGATTGATCTGGACATCGTCAATCCCTATTTCCGGACAGCAGATTTCCGAGCTCCATTGGAGCAAGCAGGTATCCGCGTCATCACCCCTGCCTATGCAAGCTCCAATCTGGACATTCCGGCCCTTTCCGCTGCTGTGGATGCTGCAATTACCGGCAGCGGCGAGGTGATTCTGGATGTAGGCGGCGATGATGCAGGAGCTGTTGCATTGGGACGCTATGCGGCAGCACTGACCGCACAGGACGCAGATATGTGGTATCTGTTCAACAGCTGCCGGTATCTGACCGCTACACCAGAGGATTGTGCCGTCCTGTTGGAGGAAATCCAGCGTGTAAGCCGGCTTTCTGTCACTGGACTGGTCAACACCACCAATCTGGGACCTGAAACGACACCGGCCCTGATCCGCCATTCTCTCGATTTTGCCAGACAGACCGCTGCCATTACCGGTAAACCGTTGGTGGCCACTGCGGCAGATGCAAGGCTGACGGACAGCCTCCATGATCTCCCAGATCTGCTGCCGGTGAAGACACTGGTGGCATTGCCCTGGCAATAGGAAAGGAAGAAATTATATGCCTACTGTCTCAATTGATAAAGAAAAATGCAAAGGCTGTGGTCTCTGTGTCCATGCCTGCCCCAAAAAGGTACTGGCACTGATGGAACAGGAGCTGAACAGCAAGGGCTATCATCCGGCTGCCCCTGTGCGGCAGGAGGACTGTATTGGCTGCGCTGTCTGCGGCCTGTTCTGTCCCGATGTGGCCATCACCGTGACCCGATAAGGAGGGGATCTTCATGGGCAAGAAATATTTGATGAAAGGCAATGAGGCCCTGGCAGAAGCGGCCATCCGGGCAGGATGCCGCCATTTTTTTGGCTATCCCATCACACCCCAGACCGAGGTAGCAGCCTATATGGCCAAACAGATGCCGAAACTGGGCGGTACATATTTACAGGCTGAAAGTGAAGTCGCTGCCATCAACATGGTACTGGGCGCTGCTTCAGCCGGTGTCCGGGCCATGACTTCGTCCTCCTCTCCCGGCATTAGCCTCAAACAGGAGGGCATCTCCTACCTGGCAGCATCTGATCTGCCGGCACTCATCGTCAATGTGATGCGGGGCAGTCCTGGTCTGGGCGGTATCCAGCCCTCTCAGGCGGATTACTGGCAGGCTACCAAGGCACCCGGTCATGGAGACGCCCAGATTCTGGTATTTGCGCCTTCCTCTGTGCAGGAAATCGTCAACCTGGTGGGACATGCCTTCCATCTCGCTGAAGTTTACCGGATGCCGGCAATGCTGCTGGCAGATGGCCTCCTGGGCCAGATGATGGAGCCGGTGGAATTCCCGGAGGAAACACCCGCTCCCTCTGAAAAGCCCTGGGCGCTCACTGGCACCGGCGGCAAACGTCCCCCCAACATCGTCAACTCCCTCTACCTCACCCCTTCCCAGTTGGAAGAGATTGTGCGGCAGCGGTTCCTGCGGTATCAGCAGGTACAGGAAAAGGAAGTCATGCTGGAACAGTATCACACCGATGACGCCAGATATCTGATGGTCGCCTATGGCGCCACCGCCCGTATCGTCAAGAGCGCTGTGGACAAAGCCCGGGCAGAAGGAATCCTGGTGGGACTTATCCGTCCCATTACCCTCTGGCCCTTCCCCACTGCGGAGATTGCCGCAGCAGCAGAACAGGCGAAAGCCTTCCTCTGTGTGGAGATGAGCATGGGACAGATGGTGGAGGATGTACGGCTGGCCGTCAATGGTCGCCGGCCGGTAGAATTCTATGGGCGCACCGGCGGTATGGTGCCCACACCGGCAGAAATCCTCAATGAAATCCGCCGGATGGCGAGAAAGGAAGGATGACAGCATGGCCGTAATTTTTCAGAAAACCAAGGGTCTCACTGATCGGGACACCCATTACTGCCCCGGCTGTACCCATGGCATTATTCACCGGCTGGTAGCGGAATCCCTGGAAGAGCTGGGCGTACTGGGAGATGCCATCGGCGTCTGCCCGGTGGGATGCGCTGTCATGGCCTACGACTATTTCAACTGTGACATGGTGGAAGCCCCCCATGGACGGGCGCCAGCCGTGGCAACCGGCATCAAGCGGGCTCGTCCCCAGAATGTGGTATTCACCTATCAGGGAGACGGCGACTTGGCAGCCATTGGCACCGCTGAAACGGTACACGCTGCCGCCCGGGGTGAAAATCTCACCGTCATCTTTGTAAACAACGCCATCTATGGCATGACCGGCGGGCAGATGGCTCCTACATCCCTGCCAGGGCAGGTGACCCAGACTACTCCCTATGGCCGGGATGTGGCCTATGCCGGATTCCCGCTGAAGGTCTGTGAGATGCTGGCCACCATTGACGGCGTCGCCTATGCCCAGCGGGTAGCAGTCAACACCGCCCCCCATATCCGGGAAGCCAAAAAGGCCATCAAGAAGGCCTTTCAGAATCAGCTGGAAGGCAAGGGCTTTTCCATTGTAGAGGTGCTGTCCACCTGCCCGACCAACTGGGGCATGACGCCGGTAGAAGCGCTGGACTGGGTAGAAAACACCATGATTCCCTACTACCCTCTGGGCTGCTATCAGGACCGTAGCGAAAAAGGAGTGAGATAACATGCCACTACATCTGTTGATTGCCGGATTTGGCGGGCAGGGTATTCTGTTCATGGGAAAGGTCATCGCCTACACCGCCATGATCCAGGAAAAATGTGTGTCCTGGCTCCCTTCCTACGGACCGGAAATGCGGGG
>CALXFL010000103.1 GCA_944387515.1 uncultured Clostridia bacterium | reverse complement strand
TCCTTTTGGCATATAAATCACCCCATCTGTTAGATAGTATATCATACTTGTCTAACAAATGGGGTGCAGTTCACATTCGAGGTGGCCGTCTCAGCTTGTAGAAAAACCTCTTTTCCAGAAAAAGTTGCACAAAAGGCAAACCACCTGGCGGCACAAAAAATTAAAAGCTTTACTCGATTTTTCTCGAAAAATCGTGGGGTTGAGGGGCAAAGCCCCCATCGCCCATCGCAATGGGCGAAATCCTAGCTCCTCCGCGCCCGGCGCGGACTATGAAGAAAAAAGAAGCGCAGCCCCGCAGGGCTGCAAGACACCTTCCTGACCAGTCCCACCCGGCCATTCCATGGCCGGGGGCCTACCGGCCTTTCTGTCGCTTTGTGTAATTTGCTAATCCGATTCCCTTTTTCGACAGACTGAGACGGCCGCCTCATTTGAGGTGGCCGTCTTTTCGGTTATTTGCTGGCTTTGCGTACTCTGAATTTTCTGGAAGAGGTCTTCTTGGCGATTTTCAGGCCGCAGCTGGGACATTTGTAGCCGCCGTAGGGGGCCATCTCCCATTTGCTCACCTCATCCATGGTTGCGCCGCAGTTGGGACAGGTCATGCTCTTCACCTCCTTGTCTGTGTGGTCCTTTCATGTTGTTAAACCGAGTTCTGACGCTCTTTTCGCAGAGGCTGCTGGTATTTTATTCGGACGGTTGTATGGGAAAACAAAATTTGTTAATAAAATATGAAATATAGTAAAATAGGTTATCCTTTTTGCGCAAAATGAGTTATAATGAAAGAAAACAAAATGGCTGATGATGTAGTAAAATGTTAAATCCCGCAGGTGGCAGATGTTTCACCGGCGGCGAAGGGGGACCGCGACGGATGCAGGAACTGATACGGGTGAAGACCTTCGGACGGTTTTCACTGGAATATAATGGACAGCTTTTACAGTTGGAAAAGGGAATGGCCACCAAGGCAGACCATCTGCTCCAATACCTGGTCTGCCACTGGCAGGAGAAATTCACCAAGGAAGAGCTGGTGTCGCTGCTCTACGAGGAGGGCGAGGTCTCCGATCCCATCAACAACCTGAAGGTCAACATTTTCCGTCTGCGGAAGATGCTGTCTGAAGCCCATCTCCCCGATACCACCTACATTCTCTACCGGCGGGGCTGCTATAGCTGGAATCCCGAGCTACCGGTGGAGCTGGATGTGGTGCAGTTTGACACCCTGCTGGATCAGGCGGAGGCTTCGGCGGATCCGGGGGAGAAAAAGAACCTCTACCGCCAGGCGCTGGCGCTGTATCAGGGAGATTTCCTGCCGCTCCTTTGGGGCGAGGAATGGGTGGTTCTCGAGCGGATCCGCTGCCAGTCCCGTTATCTGGAGGGGGTGGAAACCCTCTGCAGGCTCTATGCCGGGGAAAACAACTACGACGAATACATGACCATTGCCCGGGCGGCAGCCCTGGTCTGTCCTCATGAGGAGCGGGTCTACCTGCTTCAGCTTTACGGACTTATGAACCAGCGCCGCTACCGGGAGGCTTTGGCCCTCTACGACGAGGTCTCCACCTTCCTGATGGATGAGCTGGGGGTCAGCCCGTCCAGCAGTATGCTGGACATCTACCGCCGGATCTCGGAGGCGGAGGATATTCCGCTGACCTCCCTGGCGGACATCCGCAGCTATATGCAGGAACGGGAGATGTCTCCGGGCGCCTACCATTGCAGCTATCCGGTCTTTACCGAAAGCTGTCAGGTGATTTCCCGGCTTCTGGAACGGAGCGGACAGTCGGCGTTTCTGCTACTTTGCACCCTGCGGGACAGCAAGGGAATGCCGCTGCACGCCGGCACCCGGCTGCGGGATGCAGCCCGGGCCCTCCATGAGGCCATTCGCTCCTCTCTGCGGCGGGGCGATCTGTATACCCGGTATGGACCGGGGCAGTTTTTGCTTCTGCTGGTGGGCATCAACCGGGAGAACTGCGAGCGGGTGGCCGGACGGATTGACGAACAGTTCCGGGCGTCGGCGGGAAGCCGGGGCATCCGGCTCAAATGGGAATACGATACGGCAGCCAGCCCCGATATGTCGGGGGAGAAGCTGCGGTTTGCTTCCGGCGGCAGCTGGAAACAGGACAGATAACAAAAATCTCCGGTACCAGGAACGGTACCGGGGATTTTTGCGCTTTCGGCTCGGTTTACTTTCTGCCCATTTGCAGCAGCTCTTCCCGGGGGCACACCCCGTCGGACCGGTCGATGACCTGGCCATTCTGAATCAGCAGGGCAGTGGGAATGGCGGAAATATGGAAGGCAGCGGCCAGCTCCGGCTCATCGTCCACATTGACCCGGCAGAGCTTGAGGTTCCGCTCCTGGGCCACCTCCTCGATGACCGGAGAGAAGCGGCGGCAGGGGTCACACCAGGTGGCCCAGAAGTCCATCATCACCGGCCGGCGGCTGTTTTCTACTTCCTGGTGGTAGTTGTCTGTGGTGAGGTTAATCATAGTCTTTACTCCTTTGCAAACAGATCATTTTCGCTGGATAGTATGGCGTTCCTAAAATAAATCATACAGGAGTGTCCCATTTTTTTACAAAGGCCCGGATTGCTTTACATAGCTTTTACGCCGGAAATACTGGAAAATGATTTCGATTTTACCCATTTGGCAGTACAATATCAACCGTAAGAACGAGCGAAACGAACCTGCCGGGTGGCAGGAAAGACGAAAGGAAGATTTCTCATGAAAAAGCTTATGACTCTGATTTTTGCCGGTATGATGATGACTGCTGCGCTGAGCGGCTGCGGCAGCAACGGCGGCAATTCTTCTGAAACCTCTACCGAATCCACCACTTCCTCTGCTGTGACCAGCACCGCTTCTGAGTCCTCTGAGACTGAGTCCAAAACCGAGTCCGCCACCGAAGAGCTGAGCGGTTCCGTTACCATGGCAGGCTCCACCTCCATGGAGGAGATGGCCAAGGCTGTGGCCGAGGGCTTCAACATGACTTGGCCCGACGTTGTGGTTGACATTCAGCTGGGCGGTTCTTCCGCTGGCGCTACTGCTGCCATGGAAGGCACCTGCGATTTTGGCAACCTGAGCCGTGACCTGAAAGAGGAAGAGGCTGCTGTCCTCACCGGCGAGATTGTGGCCCTGGACGGTATCGCTGTTGTGGTAAACCCCAACAACACCGTTGAGGATCTGACCCTGGAGCAGATCTATGACATCTACACCGGCGCTGTTACCAACTGGAGCGAAGTAGGCGGCGACGACCTGGAAATCCATGTGGTAGGCCGTGAAGCCAGCTCCGGTACCCGCGACGGCTTCGAGAGCGTGGTAGACTGCAAGGACGCTGCTCAGTACGACGAGGAGCTGACCTCCACCGGCGCTGTTCAGACCACCGTTTCCCAGAACCCCAACGCCATCGGCTATGTCTCTCTGGCCAACGTAGACGAGACTGTCAAGGCTGTAAAGGTCGGCGGCGTGGAAGCTACTGCTGAGAACGTCAGCAACGGCAGCTACACCCTCCAGCGTCCCTTCGTCATGGCTCACCTGACCGAGACTCCTCTCTCTGACACTGCACAGGCCTTCATCGACTATGTGCTGGGTGAGGAAGGCCAGGAGATCGTGGCCAACCTGGGTCTGGTTCCTGTAAAATAATCTCTGCATCCTGATTCTCTTCCCGGCTCATGCAAGGTTTTTAGGGGCGGAAGGCCTCCAGAAACCTTGCATTTGAGCGAAACGGGACCTTGTATGACCTGCAAATTGCGAAAGGATGGCGCTCATGTCTCCCGTTCAAGAAAAAACCTCCATCACCCGCAAAGGACCGGGCGCACGGCAGCTGGTTGAGAAGATCATGAACATGATTTTCCTGATCTGCGGTCTGGCCTCCATTCTCTTTGTGGTGGCGATTACCCTGTACATGTTGATCTCCGGCCTTCCGGCCATCCGGGAGGTGGGGCTCTGGAACTTCTTAGCCGGAACCGTCTGGGCGCCCACGGCGTCGGATCCCTCTTACGGCATCCTGCCCATGATTCTGGCTTCTGTCATCGGTACCCTGGGCGCCTCCGCCATCGGTGTGCCGGTGGGCGTGCTGACCGCCGTGTTCATCTGCTACATGGCACCCCGGCGTCTGCTGCCCTTCCTGACTGCAACGGTTGAGCTGCTGGCGGGTATCCCGTCGGTGGTCTTCGGCCTGGTGGGCATGATCCTGCTCTCCCCGATGATCGCCCGCATCTTCGACCTCTCCTCCGGTGCAACCCTGCTGACCGCTATTCTGGTGCTGGCCGTCATGATCCTGCCCACCATCGTCAGCGTGACCATTACCTCCCTCCGGGCTGTCCCTGAGGAGTATGTCCACGGCTCCCTGGCCCTGGGCGGCACCGAAACCACCACCATCTTCAAGATGAATATCCCCGCTGCCAAGTCCGGTATCGTCACCGGCATCGTGCTGGGCATCGGACGTGCCATCGGCGAGACCATGGCCATCATCATGGTTTCCGGCAACGTGCCCAACATGCCCAACCTCTTTGGGAGTGTCCGCTTCCTCACCACCGGCATCGTGTCGGAGATGAACTACGCCAGCGGCACCCACCGGGAAGCTCTGTTCAGCATCGGACTGGTGCTCTTCATCTTCATCTTCCTCATCAATCTGACGCTCAACCGGATTCTGAAAAAACAACCCCAGTAAATGACGTCGAAATGAAAGGATCTGATCTCTGGTGACCATCAATCAATCCGCTGTATTGCGTGAAAGAGCGGGAGGCCGTCAGGCACCGTCTTCTCTGCTTACCACTCGTTTCCGCCTCTTTGACCTGACCATGAGGGGGCTTTCCCTGCTGGCTGGCAGCCTGACAGCGTTTCTTGCGGTGGGCCTGCTTGGTTATCTGCTGGTGCGGGGCCTTCCGGCCATTGACTGGACCTTTCTTTCCACCAGTCCCAGCGCCCTGAACAAGACCTACGGCATCCTGCCCAACATCATCAACACCGTCTACATGATCGTGCTGACCCTGCTGATCTCGGCTCCCCTGGGTGTGGGTGCTGCCATCTACCTCAATGAGTATGCCCGGCGCGGCCCGCTGGTTCAGGCCATCGAGTTCACCACCGAAACCCTGGCCGGTATTCCCTCCATCATCTACGGCCTGTTCGGTTACATCTGCTTCGGCAGCATCTTCAGCTACTCCATCCTGACTGGTACCTTCACCCTGAGCATCATGGTGCTTCCCACCATCATCCGGACCACTCAGGAAGCGCTGCGCGCCGTTCCCACCGGTTACCGGGAGGGCGCTGCCGGTCTGGGCGCCACCAAGTGGCACCTGATCCGCACCATCCTGCTGCCCTGCTGCAAAAACGGCATCATCACCGCCTGCATCCTCAGCGTGGGCCGCATCGCCGGTGAATCCGCTGCCCTGATCTTCACCGCCGGCATCGGCACCAGCCTGCCCAGAGGCATCCTGCGCCACACCCTCTCCTCCGGCGCAACCCTCACCGTACAGCTTTATCAGTATGCTGACCGCGGCCTCAACGACATCTGCTTCGGCATTGCCGCCATTCTGGTGCTGCTGGTTCTGGCACTCAATCTCTCTACCCGGCTGCTGGCAGGCAGAACCCGCCGGGAAGACTGATGAAAGGAATCGACAAATTATGGATAAAATGCTTGCCTCCCATCTGGATCTCTACTATGGACAGAATCACGCCCTGAAGGACGTGTCCATGCCCATTGTAGAGCGGAAAGTCACCGCCTTTATCGGACCCTCCGGCTGCGGCAAATCCACCTTTCTGAAAACCCTTAACCGGATGAATGACCTGGTGGAGAATGTGAAAATCACCGGCACCGTCACCCTGGATGGTCAGGATATCTACGACCCCCGGGTGGACGTGACCCAGCTGCGCAAACAGGTGGGTATGGTTTTCCAGCGCCCCAATCCCTTCCCCATGAGCATCTATGACAACATCGCCTATGGCCCCCGGCTTCACGGCATCACCAGCCGCAGCAAGCTGGATGAAATCGTGGAATCCAGCCTTCAGGGCGCCGCCCTCTGGAACGAGGTCAAGGACCGGCTGAAAAAATCTGCGCTGGCCCTGTCCGGCGGCCAGCAGCAGCGGCTCTGTATCGCCCGTGCCCTGGCTGTGGAGCCTGAAGTGCTGCTGATGGATGAGCCCACGTCGGCTCTGGACCCCATCTCCACCCAGAAGATCGAGGAACTGATCCTGGAGCTGAAAAACCGCTACACGGTGGCCATCGTCACCCATAATATGCAGCAGGCTGCCCGTGTGTCCGACTACACCGCCTTTTTCCTGGTGGGCGAGATGGTGGAGTACGGCGAAACCCAGAGCATCTTCGAGAACCCGCTGGACAACCGGACAGCAGATTACATCGGCGGCCGCTTTGGATAATGTTTGTCTTTACAGTCTTCAAAAAAGATGCTATAATGACAATTACAGGCCCTGTGGATCCAGAAGAAGCTGGATCCGGCAGCCATCTCTCCTGTCTGACAGCCCGGGGCCGTCTGACAGGATTTTTTATGGCCAAATCTGGAAAGGAGGGGACTTCATGCCCCTGATCTATGCCATTGAAGATGATGAAAATATTCGCCAGCTGGTGAAGACCGCCATGGAAGCCTTCGGCTATCAGGTGGATACCTTTGAAACAGCGGGCGCCGGTCTGGAGGCCATCAGCCGCCAGATGCCGGATATTGTTCTGTTTGATATCATGCTGCCGGACATGGACGGCGTGACTGCGGTCCGTCAGCTGCGGGCCAATCCCATGTACGAGCAGCTGCCCATTATGATGCTCACCGCCAAAACCAGCGAGATCGACAAGGTGACTGGTCTGGATGCCGGCGCCGACGACTATCTCACCAAGCCCTTCGGCCTGCTGGAGCTGAAATCCCGGGTACAGGCCCTGCTGAGACGGGCAGGCCATACCACCCGCCACACCGTCCTCACCGGACAGGATCTGGTGCTGGACTGCGACAGCCGGGACTTGGTGCGGGGTGAGGAGCACATCGAGCTGACCTTCAAGGAGTTTGAGCTTTTGAAGCTGCTGATGGAGAATTCCGATCGGGTCATGACCCGGTCCGAGCTTCTCAATCTGGTCTGGGGCATCGACTTTGAAGGAGAGACCCGAACGCTGGATATGCACATCCGGACCCTCCGGCAGAAGCTCTCTGACGATGCAGAGAAGCCCCGGTACATCAAGACCGTGCGGGGCGTGGGGTACCGCTTTTACCAGGCCTGAGAGGTGATGGAATGAGAAGTGCGCTGTTTCTTCGTTATCTGATGGTGGGGCTGCTGTCCGCTGCTTTTACAGTAGTGGGGGCAGTCCTTTATCTGCGTTACGGGGCGATCATGTCCCCCTGGTGCTGGCTGGCAATCGGTTTGGTCGCCCTTTTGCTGTTCTGTCTGTGGATTGCCTGGCGGAGTGCTGACTCCTATGTCCAGTTCATCACCGGCATCAACGAGGAGCTGTCCCAGTACAGCGAAAACATCAACTTTTCCCGGCTGAAGGGCACCCATTACCGGGAGATCGCCGAGCTTCAGGAGAACATCCGCAAACTCTGCGGCAAGATCATCGCCAGCCGCAAAAAGCTGCTCCGGCAGCAGGACCGGTTCAACTTCATTCTGGAGCACATGGCTGAAGGCATCGTGATTATGGACCTGAGCGGCCGGATTGTCAACATCAACCGCAAGGCCACCGCCATTTTCGGCCTGTCGGAGCCGCCGCTTCGCCGGGATATCCGGGACGTGATCTCGGACCAGTCCATCCTGGATGCGGTGGAAAAGGCCATCCAGCGCAACAAGGTCAGCGGCTTTGACCTGAAAACCGTCTCCGGCAGCATCTACGCCCTGACCCTCCGGCTGATCCGGGAGGGCGGTGTGGACTCTCCCAAAAAGGCGCTGATTGTCATGAACCTGTCGGATGTCACCGCTGAGCGCTCGGCTTTGCAGCAGAGACAGGACTTTTTCTCCAACGCATCCCATGAGCTGAAAACCCCCATTACCTCGATTCAGGGCTTTTCTGAGCTGCTGGAAAGCGGTATCGTCACCGGGGAAAAGGCCATGGATAGCATCCGGATCATCCACCGGGAGGCCACCCGGATGAATCAGATCATCTCCGACCTGCTGATGATCTCTGCCCTGGAGAACCAGGCAGCCGCCAGCTCCATGAAGCAGGACGTGCCGGCCATGGTCAACATCGGAGGGCTGATCGGGGAGATCCGGGAATCGTTGGCTCCCCAGATGCAGGAACGGAACATCACGATGGAAATTTCCGGCGGCAACTTCTCCATTCCCATTGTGGCCAGCCACATGCACAACCTCTTCGGCAATCTGATGCAGAATGCCGTCAAGTACAACGTGGAGGGTGGCAAGGTTTGGGTACGGGTTGAGACCGACGGCAAATACCTCTATCTGACCGTGAAGGACACCGGTATCGGTATCCCGGCAGAGCTGAAGAGCCGGGTATTTGAGCGGTTTTTCCGGGTGGACAAGGG
>CALXFL010000102.1 GCA_944387515.1 uncultured Clostridia bacterium | reverse complement strand
TGAAGAATGATTCCACGGAACAGAATCTCATCCAGTACAGCTGCGGCAACAGTCACCCGAAACAGGTAAAGAATATATGCCGCCATGCTGGTGGGGACAGGATTGCCCGGGGTCAGCTCCAGCAGCCGTACCTGACGAAGCATATCCTGCATCAGACCGTTGCAAAAGATGCAGAAAGCCGTCATTCCCATTGTCATCAACAGGGCGCAGAACGCAGTCCGGTACCGGAAGGGCGTCGGTGTCCGGGAGGCAAGTGCAGACGGACGCAGCAAGCCTTCCAGCAGGAGCAATACCGGCGTATAGCTCAGCAGAAGCAGCAACAGTTCAGAAGCTTCGTCTTCAAGCTCCCACATACTGGTGTAAAAGCCAGTTCCATTGACCAGTACGCCCATATCGGTAAGCAGAGAGAGAAAACGGCCGACAGGCGCAGACAGCAAAAAAGGCAGCACCAATAAAAGCAGCAGTCCGCTTCCAATGACAACGGAACTCCGTTTCAGCCGCCTTTCACCAAAATGCAGCGGATCCTCATTGGGGACAAAGCCAAAGCCGCTGAGATACACATGGTCAGCCCGCACATTTTGCTGGTTGTCAGAATGTGACATCCTTCCCCCTCCTTTTCATCGATTTTTCATTATAACAGATAGAACCGGGAAAATATATCGGTTTTTTGTAAACTTTTCCCGAAAGAGTCCAATTCTTCCCAGGAACTGACCCAAAAATGATATACAAACGGACAAAAAGGCATTATAATAGGAGCAGAATATAACGCTGTCATTCAACAGAAAGGAAGAGCATCATGCTGAAAGAAAGCGCACAGGATTCCATGCGTTATCTGCAAATCCTCTCCAAGCAGTATCCCACTGCCCGCTCTGCTGCCGCCGAAATCATCCGGCTGCAAGCCATGATGAACCTGCCCAAGGGCACCGAGCATTTCATGTCCGATCTTCACGGAGAATATGAAGCCTTTCAGCACATCCTCAACAACGCCTCCGGTGTCATCCGGGAAAAGGTGGATCTGCTGTTCAGCCACACGCTGCCCGCTGCTGAACGGGCCAGCTTGGCTACGCTTATCTATTACACTGACGCCAAGCTGGATGAGATCCGGGAAGAGGCAATCGACCTGGAAGAGTGGTACCGGATCATGCTGGGCCGCCTGTTGGAAGTCTGCCGTCTGGTAGCCTCCAAGTACACCCGCTCCCGGGTACGCCAGGCACTGCCGGCTGATTTTGCGGATATCCTGGACGAGCTGCTCCATCTGAATTATGACACCCGCAACAAGGAAAACTATTATGACAATATCATCGCTTCGGTGATCCGGGTAGACCAGGCAGAAGCCTTCATCACAGCGGTTTGTGACACCATCAAGCGGCTGGCAGTGGACCGGCTCCACATTGTGGGAGATATCTTTGACCGGGGGCCCCGCCCGGACATCATCCTGGACCAGCTGATGGAACATCACAGCGTGGATATCCAGTGGGGCAACCACGATGTCCTCTGGATGGGAGCTGCTGCCGGCAGCCGCACCTGTATTGCCAATGTTTTGAACAACTCCATCAACTACGGCAATCTGGAAGTCATTGAAACGGGTTATGGCATCAATCTGCGCCCCCTGGCACTCTTTGCCAACGAGGTATACAGCCAGGTGGACACCACTTGCTTTAAAGGCAAAACGCTCAGCACCCGCAATACCGACGATCTTTCCCTGATTGCCCGGATGCACAAAGCCATCGCTATCATCCTCTTCAAGCTGGAAGGGCAGGTCGTAAAGCGCAATCCCAGCTTTCAGATGGAAGGCCGGCTGCTGCTGGACAAAATCGACTATGAACAGAAAACCGTCACAGTAGAAGGCAAGGTCTATCCGATTCGGGACTGTGATTTTCCCACAGTGGATCCCGCCGATCCTTATGCCCTCAGCCCAGCGGAAGCCCGGCTCATGGAGCAGCTGCGGTTTGCCTTCCAGCAGAGTGAAAAGCTCCAGCGCCACGCCAAATTTCTCTACTCCAAGGGCGGCATGTACCTGATCTGCAACCAGAATCTTCTGTTCCATGGCTGTATTCCCATGGAGGAGGACGGCAGCTTCACCAGCTTCCCCTTTGACGAAGGACCGCTGTCGGGACGGGCTTTCCTGGACCGCACCGAAGAACTGGCACGGCAGGGATACTACGCCCGCTCCGGCAGCGAGGAGCGAAAACGGGGAAAGGATTTCCTCTGGTACCTGTGGTGCGGCAAAAACTCTCCCCTCTATGGCCGGTCCAAGATGGCTTCCTTTGAACGGCTGCTCATTGAGGACTCCACCACCTGGCAGGAAAAGAAGGACCCCTATTACCGCCACTCCCTTACCGAAGCATCCTGTCTTGCCATTCTGGAAAACTTCGGACTGTCCCAGGAACACGCCCACATTATCAATGGCCATGTGCCGGTAAAGTCCAAGGACGGAGAAAGTCCCATCCGGGCCGGTGGACGGCTGATTGTCATTGACGGCGGATTCTGCCGGGCCTACCAGTCCCAAACCGGTATCGCCGGTTATACCCTGATTTACAGTTCCTATGGAATGCGCATCACCTCCCATGAGCCTTTCAGCGGCGCAGAGGATGCCATCCAGCACAACAAGGACATTCTATCCACCACCGCCATCTTTGAAACAGCAGACGCCCGTATCAAGGTAGCAGACACTGACGAAGGCCTTCAGATGCAGCAGAGCATCGAAGACCTGACCCAGCTGCTGGCTGCCTATCGGGATGGCCGGCTCAAGGAAAATCACGAGTCCCTTCCCCACCGCATCGGCTGATTCTCACACCCTATTCTGAAAGGAGCTTTCCTTTATGTCCATGACCCTCGCACAAACCCGTTACGGTATTCTGTCGGGTGAAGCCCTGTCCGAAACCTCTTCGGTATTCCGGGGCATTCCCTATGCAGCACCCCCTGTAGGTCAGCTGCGGTGGAAGCGCCCCCAGCCTCCCATTCCCTGGAAGGGGATCCGGGAGGCCGTCAGCTTTTCCGCCATCTGCCCCCAACACCGGATGGAGCCCGGCAGCTTTTACCACACTGAATTCTACGCTGGAAAAGACCAGGTCATGCAGAGTGAAGACTGCCTGTATCTCAACATCTGGACGCCTGCTCAGTCCCCGGAGGAACGCTGCCCGGTCCTGTTCTGGATTCACGGCGGTGCCTTTGCCCACGGTAGCGGCTCAGAGATTGAGTTTGACGGCGCCAATTTCAACCAGCTGGGCGTCATTCTGGTGACCATCAACTACCGCTGCAATGCGCTGGGCTTCCTCACCCATCCGTGGTTGGATGCCGAAATGGAAGACGGCTGCTCCGGCAACTATGGCTGTTACGACCAGATTGCAGCGCTGGACTGGGTACGGGAAAACATCACTGCCTTTGGCGGAGATCCCGACAACATCACCATCTTCGGACAGTCCGCCGGTGCCATGTCGGTCCAGACCCTGATTTCCTCCCCCCTGGCCCAGGGCAAATTCAGCAAGGTCATTATGCAGAGCGGTGGCGGATTCGGCGGACTCTCTCTGGGATGTACCAAGGAGCAGGGCGCAGCCTTAGCCCAGGAGATCATCGACCGGCTGGGTGTTTCCTCCCTGGAAGAGCTGCGTCAGGTGGATGCCTGGAAGCTGGTGGAGCTGAGCGACCAACTCTCCGGCCGCCTCTGTCCGGTAGTGGATGGACGGCTGCTGCCTGACAGCCACGAAGCATTGGCCCGCAGTGGAAAGGTAGCCGATGTTCCCTACCTGCTGGGCAGCTGTCAGGATGAAATGGGACCGGAATCTGCCCGCCGCTTTGCAGCAGGCAACTATAAATGGTGCAAAAATCAGTATGCCCTGCACCGCCGGGCGCCCTATCTCTACTGGTTCAACCGCCAGATGCCGGGAGACGACGATGCCGGTGCCTTCCATTCCTCTGAGCTCTGGTATGTATTCGGCACGCTGGACCGCTGCTGGCGTCCCATGACCGAAGCCGATTACCAGCTTTCCCGGATCATCAGCAATTACTGGGCAAACTTCGCCAAAACCGGCAATCCCAATGCAGAGGGACTGCCCGAATGGTCTCCCTGCCTGGCCGGTACTCCCACCGAGCTTACCCTGGGTCAGCGGATGCTCAACCATCCTGTCAACCTGGATCAGGAATGAGGATGGAGGGAATATTTTGTTTTTTCCAACCGGTATTGTCATCAATGGATTGGCCGTCCTGCTGGGCGGCCTGACCGGCGCCTGTCTTGGCCGTCATATCCCGAAAAAGCTCTGTGAAACCCTGCCCCTGATGTTCGGTCTTTCTGCCATGACCATCGGCATTGTCAATATTCCCAAGGTGGCCAACCTCCCCGCCCTCATCCTGGCCATTATCCTGGGCGCGATTCTGGGGGAGCTGGCTCAATTGGAAAGCCGGTTTGAAGGATTGGCAGGCTGGCTGGGCGGTCTGATGAAGATGGAACATCAGGATACCCGGATGCAGCAGGACTTTGTCAGTGTACTGGTGGTATTCTGCTTCAGCGGTAGCGGCATCTTCGGTGCTCTTCAGTCCGGTCTCAACGGCGATCACACCGTTTTGCTTGCCAAGGCTGTGATGGACTTTTTTACCGCCATTATCTTTGCCATCAGCCTCCGGCACATGGTGAGCATCATTGCCCTGCCCCAGCTGGTGTTGATGCTGTTGCTCTTTTGCAGCGCCGGACTGTTGATGCCCCTGATCTCTGACACCATGCTGGGCGACTTCATGGCTTGCGGCGGTGTACTCATCTTTGCCACGGGCTTTCGGATCGCGGGCATCCGGCAGTATCCCATTGGCAATATGCTGCCAGCGCTGGTTCTGGTGCTTCCACTGTCAGCCGCCTGGACCAGCTGGGTGCTTCCTCTCTTGGGATGATTCACAAATAATACATAAATAATTTGTTTTATGTTCATTTATATCCGCTGTTTTTGTGACAAAATGGGTATATAATATTTTGTATCTCTAAATTTGTGGATACATTGACAACGGATATCCTCAGGATGTCATAGGAGTTGAAAGTTTGCCTCGATTTTTTACCGATCCCATAGAAGGCGATCTTGCCCTGATCCAGGGAGAGGATGCTGCCCATATCTCCAGATCTCTCCGGCTGAAGCCGGGAGAAGCCATCACCCTCTGTGACGGCAGTGGCTGGGACTATGAAGGAGTGATCCTGTCCACAGGTGAAACAGTCACCGTTTCCATTGAGCAGAAAATCCCCAGCAGCACGGAACCTCGGGTAAAAATTACCCTCTTTCAGGCCATGCCCAAAGGGGATAAAATGGAAACCATCATCCAGAAAGCAGTGGAACTGGGTGCGACTGAAATTGTGCCCATTCTTACCGATCGCTGTATCTCCCGGCCAGATTCCAAATCCATGGCCAAAAAGATCCAGCGGTATCAGAAAATTGCCCTGGAAGCCGCCAAGCAAAGCGGCAGAGGGGTAATTCCTCAGATCCGGCCGCTCTGCACCCTTCAACAGGCAGTGGAGCAGCTGCCGGAAACCAGTCTTGTATTCTATGAAAAAGGCGGAGCCCGTCTCTGTGAGCTGCTGGATGGCAAGGAGGAACGGATCGGTCTTTTTGTAGGAAGCGAAGGCGGCTTTGCCCCTGAGGAAATCCAGTTTCTGACTCAGCACGGCGTTCAGGCCGCCACGCTGGGCAGCCGGATTCTCCGATGCGAGACAGCGCCGCTCTGCGGCATTTCGGTGGTACTCTCCCTGACAGGAGACATCTGACCGTAGCCCAATCAACAACCGAAAGGAATGAAAATGATGAAAAAAGGTATCTGGATCTCGATTATTGCTGCTGTTGCTGCTGTTGCCGCTGCTGCTATTGCAGTTGCCGCCTATATCAAGCGCAAAAGCGCTACCCTGTCCGACCATCTGGACTACGACCCTGAAGAATACTTTGTAGCCGATGATGAGCTGGATGAAGAAGCAGAAGAGGATGCCGAACCGGAAGAAGGCTGCTGCTGCGAATGTGAAACCGTCGATGAAGACCTGGATTGCAGCGACTGCCCCTTTACAGAAGAAGACGCAGAAGAGGATAAGCAATAATCCCTGTTTCGATAGGCCAAGGACCGGTACAGAAAAACTGTACCGGTCCTTTTCACAAAAGGAGAACCGACCATGGAAAAGAAAATACCTGTCACCGATGGGGAAATTTACCTGATGCTGGAAAGAGAGACCGAAGCCCAACCGGAAAAGGGCTTTGTACCGGCACGGTTTTTTCAGATCTGCCGGGTATCGGATGATGCCGTTATGGGAGGCTGTGACCTGCGGCTGGGTCATAACCGGAACACCTGGTATGGCGGCAATATCGGCTATCATATTGATCCCGCCTTTCAGGGTCATCATTACGCCGCCAAAGCCTGCCGGCTGCTTTTCCAGCTGGCCCGGGAAGAGGGAATGCAGGCCCTGACCATTACCTGTAAGCCTGAAAACATTCCTTCCCGGAAAACCTGCCTGGCAGCCGGCGGTACCTTGCGGGAAATTGCCACACTGCCCAAAGATCACGACCTGTATGCCGATGGCCAGCGGGAAGTATGTATCTTCCTCTTTTCTCTGGATGGCAATCCTCCGATGCTGGAGCCTCCCGTAGATTAAGCAGGCGGTTTTATTTATATTTTGTTCATTTTTGCGTCAAGACTTTTCCTTATTCTGTGACCATACAGGTGTTATACTGGGAGAGTATTGGCCGGCGACAGCAGTCGGCTCTTTTTGACAAAACGCAGAACAAAGGATGGAGAGAAATGAGTAAGGCACAACGGCCTGTCAGAAAAAAGAAGCACCGGTTTGGCTGCTTTTTAGGTGTACTGCTTCTTCTTCTGGGACTGGGCGGCGCTGTTTACGGTGCTTCCATTTTCGGAGAACTGAATGTGGTGGATTTTACCACCGATGCATCTGAACTGGGCATCAGCGAACCAGAGGACGAAGTCATCAAAAGCAATCTGGGCAACGACGATATTGTAAACATTGCCCTCTTTGGTGTGGATCAGCGGGAAGGAGAAACAGCTTTCCGTTCGGATGCCATCATGATCCTCAGTATGGACAAGCAGGGCGGACAACTGAAGCTGTCCTCCATCATGCGGGATAGCCTGGTGGAAATTGAAGGCTATGGCCAAACCAAAATCACCAAAGCCTACTATTTCGGCGGCCCTACCCTGGCAGTCAAAACCCTTAATCAGAACTTTAACTTGAACATCAAGGAATACGCCACCGTCAACTTCCAGCAGATGGCCCAGATCATTGACTCGGTAGGCGGAGTAGAAATCGACATCTCGGAAGCGGAACGGCAGAATGCCAACAACAGCATCCGGGAACAGACTGAAGTGGCAGGACTTTCACCGGATTACATCCAGTCCTCCGGTCTGCAAACCCTCAATGGCACCCAGGCCGTGGCCTATGCCCGAATCCGATATGTGGGAAATGCCGACTTTGAACGTACCTCCCGCCAGCGGGAAGTGCTGCGGAAGGTGTTTGAAAAAGCACTGACCCTGAATCCGCTCCAATACCCGGAATTCGCCCGGAAATTCCTTCCCATGGTGGAAACCTCTCTGGATATGGGCGATATCCTTTCTCTGGCGGACATCCTGCTGAAAAAGCCCACGCTGGAAGATGTGCGGTTTCCCACCAATGCAGATCTGATCGGAAACGGCAGCATCATGGTCAATGGAGAAAACTGTCTGAACCTGGATGTGGAAGCCACAGCACAAAAGCTCCACGATTTCATTTATGAAGATATTGACCCCACTACCGATGCAGACCGTCTTTCCAACGGACAGGAACTGAGTGAACCCAGCAATCAGGTCAACGCATCCTGACAGCAAAACAGGCGCTTCTGACAACCAGAAGCGCCTGTTTTTTATGCTTTCCAGAGAGTTTTTCCATCTTTGATGGTTTCCACCACCTGTACCTTTTCCTGTCCAGCAGGATCACCCGACAAAACAATCAGATCGGCAGCAGCACCGGGCGCCAGAACGCCCTTTTTGCCCTCTTCGTGATATTGCCAGGCTGCTGTCCGGGTGACAGCCTCCAGGGCTTCCATGGGAGCGAGACATTCCTCCGGTCCCAGTACATAACCCGACTGAGTGGTACGGAAAACAGCACAGTGCAGCGTATCCAGCATATCAGGCGGCAGCACCGGACTGTCCTGATGGAAGGTAAAAGGTACCCCAAGCTTACGCGCTGTGGCGGCAGGACTGATTCGGGCAGCCCGCTCTTCGCCCAGATTTTTCCGGTGAATATCGCCCCAATACCGGGTATGAGCCACAAAGAAGGAGGCCATCATCCCGAGTCCAGCCATCCGTCCCAGCTGATCGGCCCGCACCGTCTGGGCATGAATCATCACCGGACGCAGGTCCTTGCCCTCCCACTGGGAGCGGCAGCTTTCCCAGCAGCGGATCATCTGCTCCGCCGCGGCATCTCCATTACAGTGACAGAGCAGCTGAAGGCCGGCCTTGCAGCAGCCTTCCATGGCTTTAATGA
>CALXFL010000101.1 GCA_944387515.1 uncultured Clostridia bacterium | reverse complement strand
AATTGACGTGTTTGTTTTGTAGTGGTATATTTATAAAGAAGAATAATATGGATTGAAAATACTCGGTTCGTTTCATGCATATTACTTCTCTTATATAATAAAAGGCCAATATATATTTGTCGCTTTCGGATGGATATGGTGCGCTTAAAAACGATGTCAATTATATTGCACAAAAGCATAATGCCAAAGGCGTTTTGATACGATAAAGCTGTGTTGGCTTTTTGTGTGCTGTACATACATTTTGTACAGTAACCACAGTCAAAACCTGGAGCAGCTTTGCTCCGGGTTTATTACCATGCAGGAGGTTGAGAACCATGAGCTTTCCCAAGGATTTTGTCTGGGGTGCCGCCACAGCGGCCTACCAGGTAGAGGGGGCAGCCTATGAGGATGGAAAGGGCTGGAACATCTGGGATGTGTTTTGTAAGGAAAAGGGCCGGGTCTACGACGGCCATACCGGCGATGTGGCCTGTGACCACTATCACCGGTTCCGGGAGGATGTGGCGCTGATGAAGGAGCTGGGCCTGAAGGCCTATCGCCTGTCCATCAGCTGGTCCCGTCTCTTTCCCGATGGTACCGGTAAGGTCAATGAGGCCGGTGTCCGGTTTTACCGGGAGCTGACCGATGCCCTGCTGGAGGCAGGCATTGAGCCCTATATCACCCTGTATCACTGGGATCTGCCCTATGCCCTGTATCAGCGGGGCGGCTGGCTCAACCGGGAGAGCGTGGAGTGGTTTGCTGATTATGCTGCCTTTGTGGTCAAGACCTTTTCCGACAAGGTGACCAACTACTTCACCTTCAACGAGCCCCAGTGCTTCATCGGCCACGGCTTCCAACTGGGTGTCCATGCCCCTGGCATCAAGGCGCCGCTGCGGGATACCTTCCTGATGGCCCATCATGTGATGATGGCCCACGGCATGGCTGTAAAGAAGATGCGGGAGGCTGCCCGGCAGGATATCTACATTGGCTATGCCCCCACCGGCTCCATGGCCATTCCCGAAACAGAGCGGCCGGAGGACATCCAGGCCGCCCGGATGATTATGTTCGGCATGAATCCTGATCTGGACAGATGGGCCTGGAACATCAGCTGGTGGAGCGATCCGGTGCTGCTGGGCCAGTATCCCGAGGAGGGGCTGAAGCTGTACCGGGACTATCTGCCTGAGATCCGCAAGGAGGATCTGCAGCTCATGGCCCAGCCGCTGGACCTCTACGGCCAGAACATCTACAATGGCCTGCCGGTCCGGATGGGAGAGGATGGCAAGCCCCAGATCCTGAAGCGGTATGACGGCTTCCCCAAGAACGGACTGGGCTGGCCTGTGACGCCGGAGGCGCTCTATTGGGGTCCCCGGTTCCTCTATGAGCGGTATCAGCTGCCCATCTACATCACCGAAAACGGCATGGGCTGCCACGATGCCATCTCGCTGGACGGCAAGGTTCACGATCCCAACCGGATCGATTTCACCGCCCGGTACCTGCGGGAGCTGAAGCGGGCCTGTGAGGATGGCACCGATGTGCAGGGTTACTTCCATTGGTCGCTGATGGACAATTTCGAGTGGCACAGCGGCTACGCTGACCGGTTCGGCCTGATCTATGTGGACTACCGCAACCAGCAGCGGATCATCAAGGATTCCGGCTACTGGTACCGGTCGGTCATCGAGACAAACGGCGAAAACCTTTCATAGCGGCAGCAAAGAGAAAACGGCGCATTTCAGAACTGGAATGCGCTGTCTTTGCGCCTGACGTTGGGTCAAAGGTTCAGTCAGCAGTCTTCAGCATCCTCTGTGGTGGGGTGAACGGTTCCCCTGGGGTGATGGGGCGGCGCATAGATGGAGGACAGTTTCAGCGGGCAGCGGCCGGTGTTGCAGATGTTATGCCAGCAGCCCTGGGGAATGAAGACGGCGTCTCCCGGGCCAAGACGGCACTGGAAGTCCAGCTTCTCCTTGCATGAGCCCATGCAGACCAGGGCCTGCCCCTGCTCCACCCGGACAAACTGCTCGGTGTCGGGATGGCATTCCAGGCCGATTTCCCCGCGAACCGGAATCTGCATGAAGGTCAGCTGCAACTGGCAGCCGGTCCAGAAGGCGGTGCGGAAGTTGGTGTTCCGGCGGGCAGCAGCCGGCATATTGACGGTGCAGGCCTCCGGTCCATGGTCGGTTTTCTTGTGGTTTTGCTTCATGGGGTACACTCCTTTTTTAGGGTGCGCCATTCTATGTGCCAGTTCTGCCGCCGGTGAGGGGAGCAGAATTCTGCCGGAAAGGGGTGCCGTTTTTCTGAAAATGGTGCCGGACAGCGAAAAGCGCCCGCCGTGAAAACGGCAGGCGCTTCTTTCATTCCTCCGGCTGGGCGGGCTGCTTTTCCAGCTCGTTGATCCGGTAGCAGAGGGTGGAGAGACTGTCTCCCAAATGGACATTTTCCGCCACCACCTCGGGATAGTGGAGGGCGATGTCGTAGTGGCTGAAGTTCCAGAAGCCCCGGACCCCCAGGGCTACCAGCCGTTTGACAATGGCGGGCGCTGCCTCCTTGGGAATACAGAGGATGGCAACAGCGGGCGGGTTGGGGGCGCAGAAGGCTTCCAGCTGGCGGATGTCCTGGATGACCACCTCGCCGATCTGCCGGCCCACCAGCTCCGGGTTGACGTCAAAGACGCCGGTCAGGGCAAATCCCCGGGAGGCGAAGTCCATATGGCGGCTGACTGCCCGGCCCAGGTTGCCCGCCCCTACCAGAATGGCTTCCCGGTGCTTGCCCAGCCCCATGATCCGGCCGATCTCCTCATAGAGGGCCCGGACGTTGTAGCCGTAGCCCTGCTGGCCGAAACCGCCGAAGCAGTTCAGGTCCTGCCGGATCTGGGAGGCGGTCAGTCCCATCCGCCGGGAGAGATCCCCGGAGCTGATGCGGATCACCCCGTTTTCCATCAGCTCCCTCAGAAAGCGGTAGTACCGGGGCAGCCGCCGGACAACCGGCAGGGAAACATTTTTGGACATCACATAGCCACTCCTTTGCTGGAATTTTGTGAGATGCGGAAGGTTATGCCATCAGGGCGGCCAGGCGCTGGCCAATGGCTTCCAGGAATTCCTCGCTGCTGACCACCTGCTTACCCGGGATGGTGCAGAGGGCGGCCAGGTCACCGGACATGACGCCGTCCTTGATGGTCTGGATGGTGGCCTGCTCCAGCTTGTCGGCATAGGCCATCAGCTCGGGGATATTGTCCAGCTCGCCTCTCTTGCGGAAGGCGCCGGACCAGGCGAAGATGGTGGCCACCGGGTTGGTGGAGGTGCGTTCGCCCTTCAGGTATTTGTAGTAGTGGCGCTGCACGGTGCCGTGGGCGGCCTCATACTCGTAGACGCCATCGGGGGAAACCAGCACCGAGGTCATCATGGACAGGCTGCCGTAGGCAGTGGCCACCATGTCGGACATAACGTCGCCGTCGTAGTTCTTGCAGGCCCAGATGTAACCGCCCTCCGACCGGATGACCCGGGCGACGGCGTCGTCGATCAGGGTGTAGAAGTACTCGATGCCGGCGGCCTCGAATTTTTCCTTGTACTCGGTTTCGTAGATCTCAGCGAAGATGTCTTTGAACCGGTGGTCGTACTTTTTGGAGATGGTATCCTTGGTGGCGAACCACAGGTCCTGCTTCTGATCCAGGGCGTAGTTCATGCAGGCCCGGGCGAAGCTGGCAATGGACTTATCGATGTTGTGGAGGCCCTGGATGATGCCGGGAGTCTTGAAGTCGTGGATCAGCTCCCGGGTCTCGGTGCCGTCGGGGTGGGTGACAACCAGCTCAGCCTTGCAGCCGGCATCCACCTGCATTTCGGTGTTCTTGTAGACGTCGCCATAGGCGTGACGGGCGATGGTGATGGGCTTTTTCCAGCCGGGGATGTAGGGGTTGATGCCCTCCACCAGGATGGGGGCCCGGAAGACGGTGCCGTCCAGCATGGCGCGGATGGTGCCGTTGGGGGATTTCCACATCTCCTTGAGGTTATACTCGGGCATTCTGGCGGCGTTGGGGGTAATGGTGGCGCATTTGACGGCCACGCCGTACTTCTTGGTGGCGTTGGCGGAGTCAATGGTCACCTGGTCGTTGGTCTCGTTCCGGTAGGGGAGGCCCAGGTCATAGTATTCGCTTTTCAGGTCCACATAGGGGAGAATCAGCACATCCTTGATCATCTTCCAGAGGACACGGGTCATCTCGTCGCCGTCCATCTCGACGAGGGGCGTTTTCATTTGGATCTTTGCCATGGGAATCATCCTTTCCTGTCAGGTTTTGTCAGTCTTTTCCATAACCGGCTGCATAGTAGTTCATCAGGCAGCCTTCGAGGATAATGGTTTTTTCATCCTGGGTCAGGCCCTTTACATGAAGGGTGATGTCCTGGACGCCAGCGGCAGTGACCATCTTGCCGGGGATGGTTTCCACGCCGTTCTTGACGGCCTCCCGGATGCCGGGGACATAGAGGTAATCGCCGGGCTGGTAGTCGAAGGCGGTGTTCTCGTCCAGGGTGAAGGGGAGGATGCCCCAGTTGATGCAGTTGGAGCGGTAACGCTTGGTGGCGTAGCTGTATGCAATGTTGGCCACACCGCCCAGCACCTTCTGGCAGGAGGCAGCCTGCTCACGGGCAGAGCCGTCGCCGGGCCGGTTGGCGAAGACGCCGGAGCCGAAGGTGGTGGCCTTCAGGGTGTCGGCGGGCAGGGAGAGCTTCTCCATGACGGCGGTGAGTTCTTCGGGGAGTTCACCGGCCCGGATGGCGTCGGCCAGGTCACGGGCGGCCTTGGAGCGGCCTACGTACTCGGGTACCCGGCGGGACAGGGCAAACTCGGAGAGCTTCAGGGGGTTGGACCGGTAGGAGGAGGTCTCGCCCGAAGGAATCAGCTCGTCGGTGGTGGTGACCGGGTCGTCGATGACGGCAGCCAGCTTCACCAGCAGGTTGTCCTGGAGGGGGTACATTTTGGGCCAGTCGGTGATGTTGGGGCCCAGTTTCAGCTGGGCATCGGGATCGGCCTTGCCGAAGCCGTAGTAGCAGCGCTTCTTGTAGATCTCCCCATCGTAGGTGTAGGGCAGGTCGGGGACGTTGTAGTCGATCTCGGTGGCGGCAGTCAGCACACCGCCGTTTCTGGCAGTGGCAGCGATGGAGCGGGCGTCCATCAGGCCCACCGAGGAGATCTGGCCCTGACCGGGCTTGGAGCCTTCCCGGTTGGGGAAGTTGCGGGTGGTGTGACGGATGGAGAAGCCGTTGTGGGAGGGCACATCTCCGGCGCCGAAGCAGGGGCCGCAGAAGGCGGTCTTCATGATGGCGCCGGCCTCCAGCAGGGTAGCGGCCACACCGTTTCTGGTGACGGCCATGCTCACCGGCACAGATGCCGGGTAGACGCTCAGGGAGAAGTAGTCGCTGCCGGTGGAAGCGCCCCGGAGGATGGCGGCTGCCTCCACCAGGTTTTCATAGAGACCGCCGGCGCATCCGGCGATGATGCCCTGGTCCACCATGACCTTGCCGTCCACGATCTTGTCGGTGAGGCGGAAATCCACCTGTCCGGCAAACTGCTTGCGGCCTTCCTCCTCGATTCTGCCCAGGATGCCGTAGGGGTCGGCCTGGAGCTCCCGGATGGTGACGGCGTTGGAGGGATGGAAGGGCAGGGCGATCATGGGCTCCACAGCCGACAGGTCGATTTCCACCATCCGGTCGTAGTAGGCCACCTTGCCGGGTTTCAAGCGGCGGTAGCGCTCGGGCTTGCCGTGAACCTTGTAGAAGTTTTCCACCACCTCGTCGGTTTCCCAGATAGAGGACAGGCAGGCGGTCTCGGTGGTCATGACGTCGATGCCCAGCCGGAAATCGGCGGAGAGACCGGCGACGCCGGGGCCGACGAATTCCAGAATCCGGTTGGTAACGAAGCCCTGTTTGAAGACAGCGCCGCAGAGGGCCACTGCCACGTCATGAGGGCCGACACCCTTTCTGGGGGTACCGGTCAGGTACACCAGCACCACCTCGGGGGCGTCGATGTCATAGGTGTTTTCCAGCAGCTGTTTGACCAGCTCGGGGCCGCCCTCACCGATGCCCATGTTGCCGATGGCGCCATAGCGGGTGTGGCTGTCGGAGCCGAGGATCATGTTGCCGCAGGCCGCCATTTCCTCTCTGGCGTACTGATGGATGACCGACTGATGGGCGGGGACGTAGATGCCGCCGTACTTCTTGGCAGCGGACAGGCCGAAGACGTGGTCGTCCTCGTTGATGGTGCCGCCCACGGCGCAGAGGGAGTTGTGGCAGTTGGTCATGGCGTAGGGGATGGGGAACCGGGTGAGTCCCGACGCTCTGGCGGTCTGGATGATGCCCACATAGGTGATGTCGTGGGACATGAGGGCGTCAAATTTGATCCGCATCTTTCTGGGGTCAGCGGACTTGGAATGGGCCCGCATGATCTGGTAGGCGATGGTTTCCTCCCGGGCCGCATCGGGTGCGGGGAGACCGGCAGCTTCTGCTGCCGGGACCAGGGTGACGCCATCCTTCAGATAGACGCCGGTTTCAGTCAGTCGAATCATGGAAAACTCCTCCTTTATTTATATCTGTATGCGGAGTGCCTGGCTGCGCCAGGTATCCTGAAGTATCCGGCTGTGCCAGGTATCCTGGATCAGACCTTCAGGCTGGCGCTTTCGCCGAGAATACCGGCGTTGGCGTCCAGAATGGGTTTCACGCACTCAGCCAGGAACTCCTCCACCTGCTGGGGTGCCCGGCCCACAAAGTGGATGGGCTGCATCTCAGCGAGGATTTCCTCCTTGGTGAGGTTGAAGAGGGGATCGGCGCAGACGCGGTCGATCAGGTCGTTTTCACCACCCTGCTCCTTGACGACGGCAGCGGCAGCCTGGGAGTGCTGGCGGAGCCGCTCGTGGAGCTCCTGCCGGTCGCCGCCCTTCTTGACGGCCTGCATCATGATGTTTTCGGTGGCCATGAAGGGCAGCTCCTTCATGACGCGGGCGGTGACCACCTTGGGGTAGACCACCAGGTCAGCGGTGACGTTCAGCAGGATGCCCAGGATGGCGTCGATGCCCAGGAAGGCCTCGGCCACGGCGATCCGCTTGTTGGCGGAGTCGTCCAGGGTGCGCTCAAACCACTGGGTGGCGGCGGTGAAGGCGGGGTTCAGGCTGTCCACCATCACATAGCGGGCCAGGGAAGTAATCCGCTCGCTGCGCATGGGGTTGCGCTTGTAGGGCATGGCAGAGGAACCGATCTGGTTCTTTTCAAAGGGCTCCTCCATCTCCTTGAAGTTCTGGAGGATCCGCAGGTCGTTGGAGAACTTGGAGGCGGACTGAGCGATGCCGGACAGGGTGGCGACCACACCGGCGTCGATCTTCCGGGAGTAGGTCTGGCCGGAAACCGGCACCACGCCATCAAAGCCCATCTCCTCGCAGATGTAGGCGTCCATCTGGCGGATCTTCTGGGTGTCGCCCTCAAACAGCTCCATAAAGCTGGCCTGGGTGCCGGTGGTACCCTTGGAACCCAGCAGCCGGAGGTTGCCGATCCGGTATTCCAGCTCGTCCAGGTCGTAGAGCAGCTCGTTGATCCACAGGGTGGCACGCTTGCCCACGGTGGTCAGCTGAGCAGGCTGAAGGTGGGTATAGGCCAGGCAGGGGAGATTTTTGTACTGATCGGCGAATTTGGCCAGGTTGGCGATGACGTTGATGACCTTGCGGCGCACCACCTGAAGGGCCTCCCGCATGATGATGATGTCGGTGTTGTCGCCCACATAGCAGGAGGTGGCGCCCAGGTGGATGATGCCCTTGGCGTTCGGGCACTGGACACCGTAGGCGTAGACATGGCTCATGACGTCGTGGCGGACCAGCTTTTCCCGTTCCTCGGCGACCTCATAGTTGATGTCCTCGGCATGGGCTTCCAGCTCTTTGATCTGCTCCTCGGTGATGGGGAGGCCCAGCCGGTGCTCGGCCCGGGCCAGGGCGATCCAGAGCTTCCGCCAGGTGCGGAACTTTTTATCGGCGGAGAAAAGGTACTGCATTTCTTCGCTGGCATATCGGGTGCAGAAGGGGCTTTCGTAGCTGTTGTACATGGTATCGGATTCCTTTCTGAAGATGACTTCCCGGTGCCGGGCCAGAGCTTCGGCACGATGATACTTCATTGTACCATAAATTCCGCAGTTAAGCAATTGACAAGGGGGATTTTTTGCAGATTTTGGGACAATTTCTCTGGAATTCTGTTGCCATGCACCCGGGAAAGCTGTATAATCGAAGAAAACAGCTGTGTCTTTTATGCGGTCAGGAGGGAGCAGATGGAGGCACTTTTGGAAAAACGGCGGCAGTGGATCGAACGCTGCCTCACCTTCGGGGGGAGCTATGAGGACTATCCCTTTGGAGATGACAGCTGGGCGGTGATCCGCCGGCTGGACACCCGGAAAGGCTTTGCCTTTCTCTATTTCCGGGAAGGAGCGGTCTGGATGAACCTGAAGACTGACCCGGCCGAGGGAGATTTCCTCCGGCAGGTGTGGCCGGCTGTCCGCCC
>CALXFL010000100.1 GCA_944387515.1 uncultured Clostridia bacterium | reverse complement strand
CATCGCCGGGAGCCTGTCCAACTTGCTGACACTTTGTGCAATCTGCTAACCTGATTCCCTTTTTCGACAGTCTGAAAGTCCCACTTCATGACGAAGTGGGACTTTTTCTTTAGTCGGTATTAGCCTTTTTACAGTTTGTGATCCGCTACATGAATACGGTTCAGCGCCAGCTTCAGCTTGATTTCAGCGGCCTGTACCTCTTTTTTCGAGGAGGACTGCTCAATGCGGGCTCTGGCCCGCTCAGCGGCCCGCTGAGCCCTGGGCAGGTCGATTTCCTCCTGCCATTCACAGCTGCTGGTGACAACGGTGACTTCGTTGTTCTGTACCTGAACAAATCCGCCGCCGATGGCAGCCAGTTTGGCATCGTCCTTGCTGGTGAATTCCACCTTCATGGTGCCGATGACCAGCGGCGCGGCGTAGTTGGTATGGTGGGCCATGATGCCCACATCACCCATGGTGGTGCGCACCAGAAGAAAGGTGGCTTCCCCGTCATAGGCAATGCGGTTGGGGGTGACGACTGTCAGTTTGAATGCTGCCATGACAATCCCTCATTTCATCAGCGGAGCTGAGCCGCTTTGGCCACCGCCTCATCGATGGTTCCGACAAAGAGGAAGGCGGATTCAGGCAGGTCATCATGCTTGCCTTCGATGATTTCCTTGAAGCCCCGGATGGTCTCAGACAGAGGCACATACTTGCCCTCCATGCCGGTGAACTGTTCGGCTACTGTAAAGGGCTGGGACAGGAAACGCTGAATCTTTCTGGCTCTGGCTACTGTCAGCTTATCCTCTTCCGACAGCTCATCCATACCCAGAATGGCGATGATGTCCTGGAGCTCTTTGTAGCGCTGAAGGAGGGATTGCACAGCCCGGGCAACCTCGTAGTGTTCCACGCCGACAATCTCAGGGGTCAGAATCCGGGAGTTGGAATCCAGCGGATCCACAGCGGGGTAGATGCCCTGAGAAGAGATGGCACGGGAGAGAACCGTGGTAGCGTCCAGATGGGCGAAGGTGGTGGCAGGAGCCGGGTCAGTCAGGTCGTCAGCCGGCACATAAACTGCCTGCACCGAGGTGATGGAGCCTTTGGTGGTGGAGGTGATTCGCTCCTGCAAAGCGCCCATTTCGGTGGCCAGGGTGGGCTGGTAGCCTACTGCCGAAGGCATACGGCCCAGCAGAGCCGATACCTCAGAGCCAGCCTGGGTGAAACGGAAGATGTTGTCGATAAACAGCAGAACGTCCTGGTTTTCCTCATCCCGGAAATATTCTGCCATGGTCAGGCCGGAAAGGCCGACTCTCATTCTGGCTCCGGGCGGTTCGTTCATCTGACCGTATACCAGCGCAGTCTTGTTGATAACGCCGGACTCGATCATTTCGTTATACAGGTCATTGCCTTCACGGGTACGCTCACCAACGCCGGTAAAGACCGAGATGCCGCCGTGCTGGGTGGCAACGTTGTTGATGAGCTCCATGATCAGAACGGTTTTGCCGACACCGGCGCCGCCGAACAGGCCGATCTTGCCGCCCTTTAGATAGGGGGCGATCAGGTCCACGACCTTGATGCCGGTTTCCAGAACCTCACTGGATGCTACCTGTTCCTCAAAGGAAGGGGCAGCACGGTGAATGGGCATCCGTTTTTCAGTCTGGGGAGCGGGTTTGTCGTCCACCGGCTCGCCCAGCAGGTTGAAGATCCGTCCCAGGGTCTGGGGACCTACCGGAACGGTAATGGGACCGCCGGTGTCCTCTGCTACCATGCCTCTGGTAAGGCCGTCGGTGGAACTCATGGCAATGCAGCGGACGGTGTCGCCGCCGATATGCTGGGTGACTTCGGCGATGATAGTGCGGCCATCCTTTTCCAGGCGGATGGCGTTAAGCAGGTTGGGCAGGTGTTCTGCATCGAACCGGATATCCAGCACCGGGCCGATGATCTGAACCACCCTGCCGATATTTTTTTCTGGCATGAATGGGATCAATCCTTTCCTTCGGGCCAGCAGAAGCTTGGGGCAGGACGCCGGGCACTACTGTGCCGCATTGGCGCCCGACACGATTTCGTTGAGCTCCTGGGTAATGGCGGCCTGTCTGGCCCGGTTATAGCTCAGGGAGAGATTGGCGATCATATCCGAGGCATTGTTGGTGGCGGATTCCATCGCGGTGCGCCGGGCTCCCTGCTCCGAGGCGTAGGACTCCACCACGCCACCGTACACCATGCCGGACAGATACTGGGGGATGATGCTCCGGAATACCGCCGCCGGAGAGGGATCGTAGATCATATTGGCTCCGGTTCTGGGTTTTTCTTCATGGGGCAGCACCAGGGGGAGCATCTGAAGCAGCGTGGCTTCCTGGGTCAGCGGTGTTACAAACTGGGTGAAGGCCAGTACCACCCGTCCAATCTTTCCCTTGTGGTAGAGAGAGAGGATGGTCTGGGCGATCTCCATGGTGATGGCGGGCTTCAGCTGCTCCGCCAGGCCGGGATACCGGCCCTCCACCTTCCAGCTGCGGTGATCGTAATGCTCCACACTCTTGCGGCCGATGGCGATGATCCGGGCCTTTTTTCCCTCGATTTCGCTGTCCACCAGCTTGAAGATGTTGCTGTTGTAGCCGCCGGCCAATCCCCGGTCTCCGGCAATGACAATGTACAGCGGAGGCTTGTTGCCCGGCTGACGGGTGTAGGGATTGGGCTCATCTCCCACATAGGCAGAAAGGTCGGAGATGGTTTCATATAGGATGTTGAAGAAAGGGCGGGCAGCTTCGGCCCGCTCCTTGGCTTTCCTCATCTTGGAGGAGGCCACCAGCTCCATGGCTTTGGTGATCTGCATGGTGCTTTCCACGGACCGGATGCGGTTCTTGATATCCTTCATGGATGCGCCCATGGGCATTTCTCCTTTGGTTTATAGTGTGCAGTGCTTAGCGGGAAGCCAGGAACTTTTTCACAAAGCTCTCCAGCGTCTCCTGAAGCAGGGCGGTGGTCTCTTCCGGCATGGCGCCGGTTTCCCGGATGGACTGTCCGATTTCGGGATGGCTCTCATGGAGGTACTCGAACAGCTGCTGCTCAAACTCCGAAACTGCTTCCAGCGGAATGTCCCGGAGGTAGTTGTTGATGACGGCGTAGATGATAACCACCTGGTCCTCTACGGTCACCGGGCTGTTCTGCTTCTGCTTCAGGACCTCCACAATGCGGGCGCCCTGTTCCAGCCGGTCCTTGGTGTCCTTATCCAGATCGGAACCGAACTGGGCAAAGGACTGGAGCTCCCGGTACTGGGAGTAGGCCAGCTTCAGGGTACCGGATACCTTTTTCATGGCTTTGATCTGGGCATTGCCGCCGACACGAGAAACTGAGATACCAGGGTTTACAGCCGGCCGGACGCCGCTGTTGAAGAGCTCTGTTTCCAGGAAGATCTGACCGTCGGTGATGGAGATCACGTTGGTGGGAATATAGGCGGAAACGTCACCGGCCTGGGTCTCGATAATGGGCAGTGCAGTCAGAGAACCGCCGCCCAGTTCAGGCGCCAGGTTGGCCGCCCGTTCCAACAGACGGGAATGGAGGTAGAAGACGTCGCCAGGGTAAGCCTCACGTCCCGGAGGGCGCTTCAGCAGCAGGGAGAGGGCACGGTAAGCCACAGCCTGCTTGGACAGGTCATCGTATACACAGAGGACGTCCCGGCCCTTGTACATGAAGTATTCGCCCATGGCACAACCGGCATAGGGGGCGATATACTGGATGGGCGCCAGCTCGGAAGCGGTGGCCGAAACCACGATAGTGTAATCCATGGCGCCGGCCCGCTGAAGGGTTTCCACCACGTTGGCGACGGTGGAGCGTTTCTGGCCGATGGCTACATAGATACAGATGACGTCCTTGTCCTTCTGGTTGATGATGGTGTCGATGGCAATGGCTGTTTTGCCGGTCTGGCGGTCGCCGATGATGAGCTCACGCTGGCCCCGGCCAATGGGAATCATCGAGTCGATGGCCTTGATGCCGGTTTGCAGCGGGCGGTTGACGCTTTTTCGCTGGATAATGCCGGGGGCGGGGGACTCGATGGGACGGGTTTCGGTGGTCAGGATGGCTCCCTTGCCGTCAATAGGCTGTCCCAGGGGGTTGACTACCCGGCCCAGCAGGGCTTCGCCTACCGGAACCGATACAATCTGTCCGGTACGGCGGACGGTGTCGCCTTCCTTGATGTTTTCATCCGATCCCAACAGTACGGCGCCGACAAAATCCTCTTCCAGGTTGAGCGCCATACCATATACATCATCAGAGAACTGAAGCAGCTCACTGGACATGCAGTTTTCCAGTCCGTAGATCCGGGCGATGCCGTCACCAACGGTGACAACGGTGCCCACATCCTTGAGCTCCAGCTTGCTCTGATAGTTTTTGATCTGCTCTTTGATCAGCTGTGAAATTTCTTCAGGGCGCAATTCCATTTGAACCCTCCTTGTCAACTGATATGATTTCTGCGTATATTACGCAATCACGCCCATGAGACTGCGGCGCAGTCCTGCCAGGCGTTCTCTGACGGAGCCGTCGATTTCCTTGCCCTCGTAGCGGAGAATGACACCGCCCAGTACCGAGGGGTCCACCTGATTGTCCATCAGAATTTTTTTACCGGTCAGGCTTTCCAGCTTCTGGGTCAGCTTCTGCTGCTGATCCGGTGTAAAGGGCACAGCAGAAACAGCCGTCACCAGCAAAATGCCGTGATGCTGCCGGTAAAGCACCTCAAATTCCGATACGATCTGAGGCAGCAGCGGGGTTCTTGCCTTGTCGGAAAGAATCCGCATGAAATTGTAAAGTGCCGGGGCAATCTGCCCTTCCAGCGTCTCCCGGAGGACTTTCTCCTTGTCGGAGGGCGTCATGGCCGGAGAGGCCAGCAGAACGAGAAATTCCGGCGTATGGGCGATAACCTGGGAAAGCGCTGCCAGCTGGGTATGGATTTCCTCCAGCTGGTCAAGCTCCAGTGCCGCCTGAAACAGTGCGTCGGCATAGACCTTCTGGGCCGTCTGGGTCACGGGTGATCACCTACGTTCTCGATAAACTCGTCGATCAGCTGGCGGTGGCTGTCGCTGTCCAGATCCTTCTGGATGACGGTTCCGGCAGCCAGCAAAGCCAAGTCGGCAATTTCGTTCTTGATTTCGTTGACGGCACGCTTTTTCTCTGCTTCCACCTGCTCGTCAGCGCGGGCAATGATTCCGGCGGCGGTGCTGCGGGCCTCTTCCAGCATGGATTCGGACCGGAGCTGCGCCCGGCGGGTTGCGCTGCGGACGATTTCGTCGGCATCATTTTTGGCGGCGGCAATTTTCTGCTGATACTCTTCCCGCAGCTGGGTGGCGGCTGTTTCAGCCTCCTCGGCCCGGGAATAGGTGTCCTCCACCTCTTTCTGCCGGGATTCAAACATCTTTTTCACCGGCTTATAGAGGAAGTGTTTGAGGATGAAGAAGTTCAGCAGCAGATTGAGAAGCGTGAACAGCAGCTGCCATCCATTGACTTGAAAAACCGATTCTGTTGGCATGGTTCAAACCTCCATCTGCGAAAAATGCAGTGCATGACTGATCTGCGGGGCTGCATTACAGCAGGGGGTTGAAGAACAGCAGGGCCAGACCGATGAACAGGCCGTAGATACCGGTGGTCTCGGCGACGCCGCAGCCAACCAGCAGGGTTTTCAGGATGAGGCCCTGGGCTTCGGGCTGACGGCTGACAGCTTCGACGGCTTTACCAGCTGCGAAGCCCTGGCCGATACCGGGGCCGATACCGGCGATCAGAGCGAAGCCGGCGCCAAGGGCGGATGCTGCTTTGACAAGATAGATACCTTCCATAGTGTGGTTCCTCCAGTTGTTTTATTGGGTTTACAGGTAAATGGATTTGTGGATACTCAGGCATCCTCCGGACCATTGTTGCTGATATAGACCATGGTCAGCATACAGAAGATAAAGGCCTGCATGAAGCCGCTGAACAGGTCCAGATACAGGGAAAGGATGGCCGGAATACCAACTTCCAGAATGGGAATGGGCAGATGCAGCATGGAGCTGAGAGAGCCCAGACCGGTGTAGAGCAGCGACATGATGATGCTGCCGCCTACGATGTTGCCGAAGTGACGCACTGAAAGCGCCATGGGTGTGGATACAATACCAATCAGGTTGATGGGCAGCAGAAAGGGAACCGGTTCTGTAAAGGATTTGAGGTAGCCCGTAAAGCCGCTGGTGCGGAAGCCCACATAGTGAAGCATCACGCAGGTCACCAGTGCCCAGCACAGAGTGGTGTTGATGTCCATGGTGGTGGAGCGGAATCCCAGCACGCCGATGAGGCTGCCGCAGAGTGAAGAGGCAAAAAGCGCCATAATATAGGGCGCAAACTTCATATACTGCTTTCCCATGGTGTTTTCCACCAGGTTGTCAATCATCAGCACGATTTTTTCTGCCAGGATCTGGGTCTTTTTTCGTGGAATTTTTTCCATTTTATGGGTCAGAACCAGCGACAGAACCAACAGCAATCCAGATACAATAAACAGATTGATGATGGTCTCGTTGATGTTGATGCCGCCAAAAATTGGAATGGTAAAGAATATTCTGGGTCCTTCCAATTTTAATTTCACCTCCTTTACAGGCAGGATGGACAAGGGCGCATGAGCCAATATGAAAAAACCTGGATGCGCACCGGCGCAGACAGGAGATTTCCAGAGTCATTATGCCCCGCCTTGCTTTTCTCCATAACGCAGGGCCAGGAAGAAATAGGTGATGCGGGGAGAAATCATGGGGATCAGGGCCGCAAAGGGATCCAGCCATTGAAAAGCGGCTGCAAGGCAGAGACCGGCTCCCAGCATCCGCAGGGTGTAGCTGATGCCGTAAAGCTGTCCGGCTCCGCTTCCTTCCCGGGCAAACTGGCGGATGGTCCAGCTGAGGGCCCATGCATTGAGCAGGGTATATCCAATGCCCAGCCCCAGTCCAGCCACCGACTTCCAGCTGAAAAAGGAAAACAGGACTGCAATGGCTAAATAGAACACGCCAAGCGTTACTGCCCCCCAGAAAATCGGCCAGAGCCGCCAGTGCAAAGGACAGAAACCAGGATCTTTGCCGGTGTTCATAAAAAACCTCCCTGAATGGATAGAGGGAAAGGAGTACACTCCCTTCCCTCTGCTTTGAAAGCGGCGGTATGCCTTTCAGCAGTGGGTCATGGCTGTACTTATATGAATTTTGCCCATTTCCAATGAGATAAACAAAAATATACAGTTCATTATACCATGAAAGCCATCAATTTCCTAGTCAATATCCGCCTTTGTTAATAAAAAATTCACGGGTTGCCAGTGCGCAGGCTGCGCGGTGGTATTCATCCGGATCGATGATGCTGGGCCGGATGGTGGGAATGGTATGGGGCGCGAAGCTGTTTTTGACCTCTTCTATGGCAGCAGACATGGCGCTCTGTACACAGTGACGGCCAAAATAGACAATGCGGTCGGGTGCATAGAAGACGGTGAAGCATTCCAGTGCGGCCCGGTAGCCACGGCGGATCCGCTCCAAAAGGGTGACAATTGCCGCATCTTCCGGCAGCAGATCAGCGGCCCGGAACCGGCTGCGGAACTCTTCCAGTCCTTCCGGCGTCTGCGCCTCCAGTACCGGAGCCTGATGCGAGGCAAAGAGTTCCTCCAGCTTCTGATCCACGGTGGAACTGAAGGTTTCCTGAATCATGCTGTGAAGCTGCAGAATGGAATGATCCTCTTCTCCGGGCTGGCGAATCATACAGCCGGGGCGCTCAAAGGAGCCGCTGTAAATTTCCCGCCCGGTGATGATGGAACAGTCGGGCGCCTGATCACACCGGAAAACCACCATGTTGAGCGGGGGCTGTTCATCCTCCGGGTGGTAGTCCATTTCTGCCATGGCAATACCGTCTGCCAGGGAGCCAAATTTCACCGGCAGGCTGCAAAATTCCCGCAGGGCTTTTTCAAAGGCCTGGTAGTCCACTCTGCCTTCGGCATCCCGGGTGATGCCCAGCACCTGATGATACTCTTCTGAAATGCAGACGCCCATTCCCACAACCGTTTCGGGCTTCAGATCGTTTTTGTAGGCCATTTCCTCGTACATTTCCCGGATGGCCGCAGTGATTTGGGTACTGGAGCAGTCGGCCCCCAGGGGAACAGCCTGCCGTTCCACCGGACGGCCCTTGAGGGTGCAGAGACCGATGGAAAGCTGCCCATTGTCCAGGACAAGGCCCAGCCCCAGACGATGGGTTTCGTCAAAGTCCAGCAGAATCTTCTTCCGTCCTCTGGGCACCTTACTGCCTCTGGGAAGCATCTCGCCCTTTTCAAAAAGAACACCCTGCTCAATCATTTCATTGGTAATAATGGTGACGGCAGCTTTGGTAATGCCGATTTCTCTGGCGATGTCAATACGGGAGGTAGGGCCATTGTTTCGCAGCAGGCGAAGGATGTGCATGCGATTTTGCCGTTTGAGATCCAACTTACTGATGCCGCTGGTGTCTGAAGTCATAAAATCACGCCTTTCCTTTCAGTTTTACAGAACATGTTTTATCATATAACTATATATAGTATACCAATAATGGCGCAAAAATTCATGAACGAAAGATGAATTCAAATGTTTTTAAGATGAAATCTTTCTGTTGGTTCTGTGAAAAA
>CALXFL010000099.1 GCA_944387515.1 uncultured Clostridia bacterium | reverse complement strand
CCCACGGCGGTGCGTCCCCAGCCGGTGCCCTGATAGATGGTGTCATGGTCGTATTCGCCCACGGCGGTGCGTCCCCAGCCGGTGCCCTGATAGATGGTGTCATGGTCGTATTCGCCCACGGCGGTGCGTCCCCAACCGGTGCCCTGATAAATGGTGCCCATAATTGGTCCTCCTCATATCCTGATTGGTCATGGCATCCGGAACCATGAAAGACTGTGGGCGGCCATTTCCACAGCGTGAAAGTACAGGCCGTTCTGCTGGCCCTACTATTTTTTATAATCAGGAAGAGGAAGCTTTTTCGCATCAGATCGTGGCGGCAGCCTTGTGGAGCTGGGCGGGCTGATTTTCCTCCACCGTTTCCTTTCGGGGCTGAGGTGGAGCGATGAAGGTAATGGCTTTCCGGAGGCAGCAGATTTCTCCCCGGGTGCAGCTGCCTCCGTCTTCGCCGTCCAGCGTCCAGGAAACGGGTTGGGTGGAGTGAATTTTCAGACGCCGGGTTTGGAAGAACCGGACCTGCTGCTGATCCAGCTGCTGGGTCAGCAGGTCACTGATGAGCTTGTTCAGCTCTGCGGCATTTTGGGGCTGGCGGATGAGCAGCACCTCAAACAGCCCATCGTCCATGGCTACCTGGCTGGCAAAGGGGCTGCGGTAACCGGCAATGGAGAGGGAATTGGCCACCGCGCCAAAGAGAAAGCTGTCCTGAAAGACGGTGTGTTCCGTTTCAATCTCCATATCGAAGCTGCGGAGCTTGCCCAGTTTCCCCATTCCTTCAAATAAATAGGCCATCCGTCCAAACAGGTTTTTGGCCCGCTGGTCCGTGGTGTATGGAACATCGGTAAAGGCACCGAAGGCGGCAATATAGGTGAAGCACCGGCCGCCGAACCGTCCGATGTCGCAGGGGAAGGGGACACCAGTGGCGGCAGTCTGGGCGGCCTCCAGGGGATTCCGGGAAAATCCCAGGCTCTGGGCGAAGTCGTTGGTGGTGCCGGTGGGGATGTACCCCAGCATCGGCCGGCGGGAGAGCCGTTCCAGCCCGGTGACAGCTTCGTTGAGGGTGCCGTCTCCGCCGCAGCAGACCACCCGGCCGTATTGTTCACCCCGGGCCATGAGCTGGGTAGTGGCATCACCGGGGCTCTGGGTGGTGTGAACGGTTACCTCGTAACCAGCTTTCACAAAGCAGTCGATGATCTCAAAGAGACGGCTCTGGGCCAGTTTTTTGCCGGCTGTGGGGTTGAGAATCAGCAGCAAACGGTTGTTTTCCATAAAGGCTCCTTTCCCGGTCATCCCCGGATGGCTTCCGCCGGAGATGCGCCGATGATCTTTTTATATGCTTTGAAAAAGGCGGAATAGTCGTGGAATCCGCAGCGCTCCGCCGAAAGGGCAGCAGGCACACCCTGACGGATCAGGTCGTGGGCAGCCGCTACCCGTTTGTGAATCAGGTAGTTGCGGACGGTGGTGCCGGTGGCCTGCTTGAACAGATGGTTCAGATGGTTTTTGCTGAGGAAAAAACGCTCACTAAGGCTGTCCAACGTGATAGGCTCTGCCAGGGAATGGTTCAGGTAGCTGACAATCTGGTCCACTGTCCGGCTCTGGACGGTGGCGGCAGTGGTGCGGCTTAACAGGTTCATCCGCAGGATCTGGGAAAGCAGCGCTTCCAACCGGATGGAAAGGAGCGCTTGCTGCTCTTCCAGATCGTCACATTCCAGCAGGGAACGGAGGTAGTCTTCCAGATGGAAGGCATCTGCTCCTTCAAAATAAATGTCCTGCCTGCCGGTTTTGCCGTAAAAAGGGGAGAGAAGCAGCTGTTCCCGGTTTTCACTGAGCATACCTTTTTCAAAATGGAGGGCATATCGCTCGTAATCCTCGCAGCTTTCGATCCGGACGCCGTGGAAGGTGCCCGGTGCCATGAGCAGGATGCTGTGGGGGGTGGGCTCATACCGTTTGCCCTCTACCAGATAGCTTACCTTTCCATGGATAAAATAGTATACCTCAAAATGAGGGTGGCAATGCAGCGCAAACTGATCGGTGGCTACATTAGAAAAAGAGTGATGGAGATTCAGACCACTGATGGCAATCCGGTCCTGCATAAGAATCCGTCCTTTCGGAGGGGTGGGGTACCCGTTTTTTCCAGTGTAATACAAAATCGTGATTTTTGCAATATACATCTGTATATTTTCAATTGGTTTTTTCCGCAAAAGCTGATATACTGGGAATGATGGCAGATATGCCAAAATACAATAGAGAAAGGACGAACTATTATGCAGATTGGAGCACAGCTTTACACCCTGCGGACTTACCTTCAGACCGAGGCGGACATCCGCCTGAGCCTTCAGAAGGTGGCAGAGATGGGCTACAAAATTGTACAGGTGTCCGGTATGGGCAAGATCGATCCCCACGTGCTGCGGGAGATCTGTGACGGACTGGGCCTGAAGATTGTGCTGACCCACAACGCTCCTGAACGCATTCTTTACGATACCGACAAGCTCATTGAGGAGCACAACATCCTGGGCTGCGATTACATCGGCCTGGGCGGCATGCCGGAAAAATACCGCTGCGATTTCTGGATCGATCAGTTTGGCAAGGATTTCCTGGAGCCCGCCAAGAAGATCGCCGCAGCCGGCAAGCTGTTCATGTACCACAACCATGATTTCGAGTTTGAGCGCACCTCTGACGGCCGCCTCCTCATCGAGCACCTGCTGGAGCAACTGCCCGCTGATCTGATGGGCATTACCCTGGATACCTACTGGGTACAGGCCGGCGCCGCCGACATTTACCAGTGGCTGGACATCCTCAAGGACCGCATTCCCTGCGTCCACCTGAAGGATATGGCCGTGAAGAACCGCACTCAGCTGATGGCACCCGTTGGCGAGGGCAACCTGAACTTCCCCGCCATCCTCAAGAAGCTCCAGGAGCTGGGCGGCACCAAGTATGCACTGGTAGAGCAGGATATCTGCCAGGGCAGCCCCTTTGATTGCCTGAAGAAGAGCTTTGACAACCTCAAGGCTATGGGCATGTAATTTTTGTGTAGTCGGAGGGACTCCCTCCTTTACATTCATATCTTTGATACATAAGGAGAAATCGATATGGAATTTGTAAAAATGGGCATCATCGGTGTGGGCAACATGGGTTCTACCCACTCCAAATCCATCGTGGACGGTCTGGTTCCCGGCATGCAGCTGGTCGCCATCGCTGACCGTGATCCCAACCGTCGGGCTTGGGCCAAGGAAAACCTGCCTGAATCCGTCACCATCTTTGAGGAAGGCGACGACCTGATCGACAGCGGCATCTGCGACGGCGTTATCATCGCTACCCCCCATTACCAGCATCCCGTTCTGGCCATTAAGGCTATGAAGAAGGGCCTGCATGTCATGTGCGAGAAACCCGCTGGCGTTTACACCAAGGCTGTTCGGGAGATGAACGAGGTTGCTGCTCAGTGCGACGTGACCTTCGCCATGATGTTCAACCAGCGCACCAACTGCGTATTCCGCAAGATGCGGGAGCTGGTACAGAGCGGTCAGTACGGCCAGATCAAGCGTGTCAACTGGATCATCACCGACTGGTACCGTGCTCAGTCCTACTATGATTCCGGCGCTTGGAGAGCTACCTGGGCCGGTGAGGGCGGCGGCGTTCTGCTGAACCAGTGCCCCCACAACCTGGACCTGCTCCAGTGGATCTGCGGTATGCCCAGCAAGGTCACCGCATTCTGCCACGAGGGCAAATGGCACAACATCGAGGTTGAGGACGACGTAACCGCTTACCTGGAATACCCCAACGGCGCTACCGGCGTCTTCATCACCTCTACTGCTGATGCTCCCGGCACCAACCGCTTCGAGATCACCATGGACAAGGCCAAGATCGTCTGCGAGAACTTCCAGCTGTCCGTTTATGAGCTGGAGGTCAGCGAGCGCGAGCATTGCTTCACCACCAAGCAGGGCTTCCAGAAACCCGCTGGCAAGTGGATCGACGTGGAGACCGACGGCCTGAATCCTCAGCACAACGGCGTTCTCACTGCTTTCGCTGCTCACATTCTGCGTGGCGAGCCGCTGGTGGCCAAGGGAGAAGAAGGCATCAATGGCCTGACCCTGTCCAACTGCATGCATCTGTCCAGCTGGCTTGGCCAGCCCGTCACCCTGCCCATCGATGAAGACCTCTTCTACGAGAAGCTGCAGGAGAAGGTTGCCACCTCCAAGGTAAAGACCGGCGAGAGCGTGCACTTTGACACCGAAGGCACTTATTGATTCTGTACGGTAAGACGCAACGTCTGCCCGGATTTCCGGGCAGACGCCTTGCCTTTTTTAACCCATGATGAAAGGAAGATTGCCATGTTCCCCAATATCTGGCTGTCCGGCTTTGCAGATGAGATTGACCCCAGCTTTGACAAACAGATGGAAGTCATCCCCAAGCTGGGTATGAAGTATATCGAGATCCGCGGCGTGGACGGCAAAAACATCGCTGATCTGACCCCCGAAGAAGTGGCTGAAGTAAAAGCCAAGCTGGACACAGCTGGCGTGCAGATTTCCTCCATCGGCTCGCCCATCGGCAAGATCGACATTACCGATGATTTTGAGCCCCATCTGGAAAAGTTCCGTGCGGTAGCCGCTACCGCCAAAGCTCTGGGCACCCGTTATATCCGGATGTTCAGCTTCTTTATGCCCAAGGACGCCGATCCCGCTGATTACCGGGATGAGGTGCTGGCCCGGCTGTGCCGCTTGATTGAGGAGGCCAAAAAGGCCGACGTGGTTCTGCTCCATGAAAATGAGAAGGACATTTACGGCGATACCGATGACCGCTGCCTCGACCTGATGAAGGAGCTTTACTGCGACAACTTCAAGGCTGTCTTTGACTTTGCCAACTTTGTTCAGTGCGGCGTGGATACCCTGAGAGCCTACGAGCTGATGAAGCCCTATGTAGTCTACATCCACATCAAGGACGCCGAAGCCGGCACTGGCACCATTGTGCCTCCCGGAAAGGGCGCTGGCCATCTGGCCGAGATTCTGGCCAAGTTCAAGGCTGACGGCTACACCGGCTTTATTTCCCTGGAGCCCCATCTGACCAACTTCACCGGTCTTTCCGGCCTGGAGAAAGAGGTAGAGGAGCGCCATACCACCCTGACAGGTGAAGAGGCCTTTACACTGGCCCACGACTGCCTGGTGGAGATTCTGGACAAGATCTGACGGAGGAAAACGGTCATGAAAAAGGCTGCCATCGTCGGCTGCGGCAGTATTGCTGCCGTCCATGCCGCTGTGCTGCATTATCTGGACAACGTGGAATTTGTTGCCTGTGCTGATATCCGCCCTGAGCGGGCAGAGGCTATGGCCGAAAAATACGGCCTGCATCCCTATGATTCCCTGGAGAAGATGCTGGATGCCGAGGAGATTGATGTGCTCCATATCTGCACCCCGCATTACCTCCATGTGCCTATGGCGGCGGAAGCCCATCGCCGGGGCATCCATGTCTTTACCGAAAAACCCCCGGCTATCAGCCGGGAGCAGGAAGAGGAGCTGTTCAAACTGGCGGAGGGAGGCGCCCGGGTGGGGGTCTGCTTCCAGAACCGCTACATTGACGCAGCCGTCAAGCTGAAATCTCTGCTGGAGAGCGGAGAAACCGGTAAGGTGCTGGGCATCCGGGGATTTGTCACCTGGTACCGCAGCGAGCCTTATTACACCGAAAGTGGCTGGCGGGGCAAGCTGGCCACCGAGGGCGGCGGCGCCCTCATCAACCAGTCGATCCACACCATGGATCTGATGAACTTCTTCATGGGCCGTCCGGCGTCGGTGGAAGCCATCACCGCCAACCGGCACCTGAAGGGAGTCATCGAGGTGGAGGACACCGTGGATGCCCTCATCGATTACCACGGTGTGCCCGGCATCTTCTATGCCACTACCGCCTATGGCGTCAACTCGCCGGTGCTCATTGAGCTGGCCTGCGAGAACATGACGGTCCGGATGGAGGAGACCGAGGTCACCATCCGCCGTCCCGGTCAGCCGGTGGAGAGAATCTCCTACGACCGTCCTTCCCTGTTGGGCAAGGACTACTGGGGCGCTGGCCATCACACCTGTATTGCCGACTTTTATCACTGCCTGGAAGAGGATCTGCCCTTCCAGAACGACCTGCCCAGCATCCGCAACACCCTGGATCTGATGCTGGCTGTATATGAATCCGCTGCCAAGGGCGGCGAACCTGTTACACTCTAAGGAGGAAATGCCATGAAACTGTCCTTCCGCTGGTACGGAACCGACGACCCTGTTACTTTGGAAAAAATCCGCCAGATTCCCACCATGCACTCCATCGTCACCGCCATCTATGATGTGCCGGTAGGCGAGGTGTGGCCCATGGAGAAGATCGAGGCCCTGAAGGCCAAGGTCGAGAACGCAGGCCTCCACTTCGAGGTCATTGAGAGCGTGCCCGTCCATGAGGACATCAAACTGGGCCGTCCGACCCGCGACCAGTATATTGACGCTTACTGCCAGAACATCCGCAACCTGGGCAAGGCTGGCATCAAGTGCATCTGCTACAACTTCATGCCCGTCTTCGACTGGACCCGTACCCAGCTGGACAAGGAGCTGCCCGATGGCTCCAACGCCCTGGTTTACTATGTGGATCAGCTCCAGAAGATGGATCCCCTCACCGGCGAGCTCTCCCTCCCCGGCTGGGATGCTTCCTATAAGAAAGAAGACCTGCAGAAGCTGTTCGACGCCTACAAAGAGGTGGACGAGGAGAAGCTGTGGGAGAACCTGACCTACTTCCTCCAGCGGGTAATCCCGGTGGCTGAGGAGGCTGGCATCCGGATGGCCATTCATCCCGACGACCCGCCATACCCCATCTTCGGCCTGCCCCGCATCATCACCTGCGAGGAGAACCTGGACCGCTTCCTGAAGATCGTGGACAGCCCCGCCAACTCTCTGACTCTCTGCACCGGCTCTCTGGGCTGCGCCAAGTTCAACGACATTCCCCACCTGGTGGAGAAATACGCCGCTATGGACCGTATCGGCTTCATGCACGTCCGCAACGTCAAGCTGATGGAGGATGGCAGCTTTGAGGAATCCGCTCACTATTCTGGCTGCGGCTCGCTGGACATTGTCGCCATCATGCGTGCCCTCCACAAGAACCACTTCACCGGCTATCTCCGTCCTGACCACGGCCGGATGATCTGGGGTGAAACCGGACGGCCCGGCTACGGCCTCTATGACCGTGCACTGGGCGCCAGCTACCTGACCGGCATCTGGGAGACCCTGGACCGGCTGGAAGGCTAATTTTCTGATTTCTTTACCGACTTGAAAGGAGAAAGTTCCTATGAATCTGCCTTTTGCTCTTGATCTGACTGGGAAGACTGTTGTTGTTACCGGTGCAGGCGGTGTTCTGTGCAGCAGCTTTGCTGAGGCCGCTGCCCGCTGCGGCGCCAAGGTTGCCCTGCTGGACATCAACCTGGAAGCTGCTGAGAAGAATGCTGCTGCCATCCGTGAGGCTGGTTTTGAAGCCAAAGCTTACCAGACTAACGTACTGGAGAAGGAATCCCTTCAGGCTGCCAGAGATGCCATCCTCAAGGATTTTGGCCCTTGCGACATCCTGATTAACGGCGCTGGCGGCAACAATGCCCGTGCCAACACCACCAAGGATTACTATATCCCCGAAGACACCGAGGAAGGCATTGTTACCTTCTTTGACCTGGATCCCAAGGGTGTAGAGTTTGTCTTCAACCTGAACTTCCTGGGCGTGCTGCTGCCCACTCAGGTCTTTGCCAAGGACATGGTCGGCCGTGACGGCGCTACCATCATCAACATCTCCTCGATGAACGCCTTCACCCCCCTCACCAGAATTCCTGCTTACTCTGGCGCCAAGGCTGCTGTCAGCAACTTCACCCAGTGGCTCGCCACTCACTTCTCCAAGGCTGGCATCCGTGTCAACGCCATTGCTCCCGGCTTCTTCCTCACCAACCAGAACCGCAACCTGCTCCTCAATCCCGATGGCACTTACAGCGCCCGGGCTGAGAAGATCGTGGCCGGTACCCCCATGGGCCGCTTCGGTGAGCCTGAGGAGCTGCTGGGCACCCTTCAGTTCCTGATGAACGACAAGGCTTCCGGTTTTGTCAACGGTGTTGTCATTCCGGTAGACGGCGGTTTCAACGCTTATTCCGGCGTTTGATGGTAATTTGAGTTTCTTCGCTGCACATGGCCCCGGTTTTGGCTGTGTGACCCCCCGGTGAAGAAGCTGAGGACGCAGCAGGGCATTGTCTCTGCTGCGTCCTTTTTGGTTTCAGAGAAAGGAGTGAATTCAGAATGGAGTATTCTCCCAGAAACATGACCCTGAAGGATGGCCGGCAAGCGATATTGCGGCTACCCCGGATTGAGGACAGCGCAGAGATGGCGGCTTACCTGGACGCCACCTCCCGGGAGACAGAGTTCATCGCCCGAAGCCCCGGGGAGCGAATCCCCACGGTGCGAGAGGAAGAAGCCTACCTGACAAAGCTGTTGGCGGATCCCCACCGGCTGATGATCGTCTGTCAGGTAGGGGAGGAGGTGGCGGGCAACTGCCAGATTGTCTTCCACCATACCCCCAAGACAGCTCATAGAGGTACCGTGATGATTGCCCTGCTTCAGAGATTCTGGGGGCTGGGAATCGGCTCTGCTATGTTTGACGAGATGATCCGTGTGGC
>CALXFL010000098.1 GCA_944387515.1 uncultured Clostridia bacterium | reverse complement strand
TCATCGCTGTGGCCCATCTCCATGAGCACCTTGAGCAGCTGGGGGGAAAGAATGGGGGGAATACCTTTCAGCATGGTGAGCATCTCCTTTGGGAATTAGAGTTTTTCTTATTGTCAGTGTATCGGATTTTTGGGAGAAATGCTCCGCCTATCCTGTCCAAAAGTGGGAAAATATTCACTTTTTCCCGGAGAAGAAGTGGAAAACTGCAAAACAAAAGGCCCTCCGGGGAAAGCCAGGGCTTTCCCAGAGAGCCGCATGAAACATTCAGTCGCCGTCATCCAGCGGGAGGATGCCCGCTCCCACCAGACCAGGTCCCACATGGGTACCCAGGGTACAGTCGATGACGCCTTCAATCAGGGTTTCCGGCTGGGGAAGGGCGGCGAGTAACTCGTCCCGGACAGCAGCACTGTCTGCCGGGGTGCCGCCATGGGCCACCATCAGCAGAAACCGCCGATCCTCCAGGGGCACATCCAGCACCAGCTGGGCCAGCTTGTGAAGAGACTGCTGCCGTCCCCGGACTTTGGCCAGGTCGGTGAGCTGGCCGTCCGGCGCAAAGGTCAGCACCGGCTTGATCTGAAGCATCGTGCCGGCGATGGAGGAGATGAGCCCGATCCGGCCGCCCTTTTTCAGGTATTCCAGGGTGTTGACGCAGAAGAACACCCGGACATTGGCAATGAGCCGGGGAACCGTCTCCAGCAGTGCCTCCCAGCTTCTTCCTGCCGCAGCCAGCTGGGCCGTCCGCAGGGCCACCGCACCGGTGCCGAGGCTACCGCTGAGGGTGTCAAAGGCGGCGGTTTCCAGCCCGGAAAATTCAGCGGCGATGCCCTCCACAAAATGAAAGGTACCGCTCAGCCCGCTGGAGAAGGTGATGATGATGGCCCGCTCATACCCGTCCTCCCGGACCTGTTTCAGCACCTGCAGCACGGCCTCTCCGGTGGGCAGGGAGGTCTTGGGCACCTCCTGGGGCAGCCGCTGGTAGACCTCATCGGGGGTGATGTCCACACCGTCCGAGAAGGCTCTGTCAGAGAAGATGATTTGCAGCGGGATGATGTAAATGCCCATCTCCCGGGCAAGCTGGGGCGGCAGGTCGGCACAGGAATCGGTGATCACCGCAATGGAGGATCGGGAACGGGAGGTATCCATGGTGTACTCCTTTCACAGAAACGGGATCGGTCAGCGGCCGGAAGCCAGCTCCAGGGCCAGTGCAGGATTGTTGGAGATCAGGTTGTCCACGCCCAGGGAGAGCTGATGCCGGATGTCTTCCGGCTCGTCCACCGTCCAGACGTTGACCTCCAATCCGGCGGCATGAGCGGCCGTGACCAGCTTTTCATCCACCAGATGGTAGTCGGCGTGTAGGGCCTGGAAGCCGTGGCGGCAGGCATAGGCCACCATGTCCTGGCCGTAGGTGTCGCTGTACAGGACGCCGGTGGGCATCTCCGGGGCCAGCTGGCGGACCTGCTTCAGCACAAAGTGATTGAAGGAGGAGATGATGGAGCGGCCCTCCATGCCGTAGTCCCGGAGCATGGCGATGGTCCGGGCGGCGATGTCGTTGAGGAAGCCGGTGTTGGCCTTGATCTCCACGTTGAGGTATAGCCCGGAGGGAGCGATCAGGTCCAGCACCTCCGAAAAACGGGAGATGCCGTCGGTCCACTGGGGGGAAAACCGGCCGCCGGCATTGATGCGGGCCAGCTGGTCGGCGGTGTAGTGGTAAAGGCTGCCCTCGGCCTCCGGCTCGCAGCGTCCCAGCCGGTCGTCGTGGTGAACCACCAGTTCCCCGTCGGGCAGCAGGTGTACATCCAGCTCGATGCCGCCAGCGCCCAGCTCAATGGCCCGGCGGAAGGCGGAAAGGGTATTTTCCGGGCGCTCGCAGCTGGCGCCCCGGTGTGCCTGTATTCTGGTCATGGTCATTCCTCCAATGAAATTAGGGTATCAACATCATTGTACTGCTGCCGGACAGGAATGTCCAGTGGGGGCGTTGTATTTTTGGACAGTTCTGGTTATTTGTTTAAAAAAGTCTGTCCGGAGGGAGACCGCAGGTACCCTTGTCAGAAAGCGGCCTGCTCTGGTATAATGGAAGACAGAGAATTCACCTGGAAAGGAGCCTATTCATGAAGGTATTGCTGATTAACGGAAGCCCCCACAAAAAGGGCTGCACCTACACCGCCCTTCGGGAGGTGGCGGACGAGCTGGAACGCCAGGGCATCGAAACCGAAATCTTTCATCTGGGGACGGCGGCGGTCCGCAGCTGCACCGCCTGCGGTCAATGCGCCAAAACCGGCCGCTGTATCTTTGACGACGACCCGGTCAACCAATGTCTCGACCGGCTGCGGCAGGCCGACGGCTTGATCGTGGGCGCACCGGTTCACTATGCCGGCCCGGCCGGGGCCGTCACGGCGCTGCTGGACCGGATGTTCTATGGAAAGTCCGGTTTCCTCGCCCTGAAACCCGCCGCTGCTGTGGTCAGCTGCCGCCGGGGCGGAGCCTCTGCGGCCTTTGACCGGCTCAACAAGTATTTCACCATCGCCCAGATGCCGGTGGTGTCCTCCCAGTACTGGAACGCCGTCCACGGCAACACACCGGAACAGGTACGCCAGGATCTGGAAGGCATGCAGATCATGCGGACCCTGGGCCGCAACATGGCCTGGCTGCTGAAATGCATCGACTACGCCAAAGAGGCAGTGCCCCGTCCCGAACAGGAGGAGCGGGTGGCCACCAATTTCATTCGCTAGGAGGAAACGGCTTTGGAAGCATGGGGCGTCATCATTGTGGGAGGCGGGGCTTCGGGCCTGACCGCCGCCATCGAAGCGGCCGGACAGCTGGGGCCGGGCCGGGTGCTGCTGCTGGAGCGGGGGCCCCGGGTGGGCAAGAAGCTGCTGGCCACCGGCAACGGCCGCTGCAACCTCTCCAACCGGCAGGCCGGGCTTTCCCACTACCACGGCCGGGATCCCGGCTTTGTCCTGCCGGCGCTGCGGCGGTTTCCGGTCAAGTCCACCCTGGACTTCTTCTATAAATTCGGGCTGGTAACCGTGGAGGAAGAGGACGGCAAGCTCTATCCCCGCTCCTTGCAGGCTTCGGCGGTGCTGGACCTGCTGCGGATGGAGGCCGAGCGGCTGGGGGTGGAGACCCGCTGCGACCGGGAGGTGACGGAAGTCCGTCCCCAGAAGGGCCGGTTTCTGGTTACGGCGGGGGAGGAGGCCTTCGCCGGGCAGACGGTGATCCTGGCGGCAGGGGGTGCGGCCTCGTCGGGACTGGGAGGTTGCGAGCTGGGGTATATCCTGCTGGAAAAGCTGGGCCACCGGCGCACGCCGTTGCTTCCCGCCATCGTCCAGCTGAAGGCGGACACCACCCATATCCGCCCCCTAGCGGGTACCAAGGTGGATGGGGTGGTGACTCTGCCGGGCAAGTCCCCGGCCCAGCAGGCGGGGGAGATTCTCTTCACCGATTACGGCATCTCCGGTCCGCCGGTCATGAGCCTGTCCAGTCTGGTGACCCGGCGGCTAGCTGCCGGGCCGGTGACCCTCTTTCTCGACCTGGCGCCTGACCTTCAGGAGGAGCGGCTGCTGCGGCTGCTGTCCGGCCGGAAGCAGGCCCGCCCCGACAAGACGCTGGAGGTCTTTCTGGTGGGGCTCTTCCCCAAGCGGGTGGGCCAGTGCGCCCTCAAGGCGGCTGGGATTCTGCCCCTCTCCCGGACGGCGGGGAGCCTGTCTCCCCGGGAGCTGGAAACTCTGGCCCGCCAGCTGAAGCACTGGCCGGTGACCATTACCGGCACCAACGGCATGAAAAATGCCCAGGTCACCGCCGGGGGCATCGAAACGGCGGGCTTTGACCCCGAGACGATGGAATCCCGGCTGGTGCCAGGGCTCTATGGCTGCGGCGAGGTGCTGGACATTGACGGGGACTGCGGTGGATACAACCTGCAATGGGCCTGGTCCTCCGGCCGTCTGGCCGGGAGCAGCGCCGCCCGGCTCATCTCTCCCCGGCAAACCGGGAAGGAGAAACGCCGTAACGGAGCTTGAACTGTCGGGAAAAATGGGGCAGGTCGGCAAATCCCGCCGAGTACATGGCCTCGGTGACCGAGTGCCCCTCCTGCAGGAGCCGGGCGGCCTCAATGAGCCGCTGTTCCAGCAGGTACTGCTGGGGCGACATCCCGAAGGTCTCCCGGAAGAGCCGGAACAGGTGGCTGCGGTGAACGCCGGCATAGCTGGCGATCTGGGCCACCGTCAGCGGGTAGGAGTAGTTTTTCCGGATGTAGTCGGCGGCGGCTTCGGCCAGCGGCAGCGGATCCCCGCCCAGCCGGGCGGGCCGGTCCATCCGGGCGAAAAAGTCAAAAAGGGCAGCCTGAAGGGCAAAGGGATTTCCTCCGGCGCCCACCTGGTCCATCATCTGGCCGATACACCGGCGCACTTCGTTCCCATCCTGGAAATGCAGGATGGGATTTGTTTTGTCCGCGCCCAGCTGCCGCAGCAGAGCGGGGGCTTCGCTGCCCTGAAAGCCCACCCAGCCATAGCACCAGGGATCCTGCCGGTCGGCGGTGTAGAGGGTGGTTTCGCCGGGGAAAATGAGAAAGGCGCTGCCCGCCCGGAGCAGGTAGCTTTTGCCGCCAGCCTCGAACCGGCCGCAGCCTGACAGGACGCAGTGAATGAGAAAGTGGTCCCGCACTGCCGGGCCGAAGGCATGGCCCGGCTCGCACTGCTCAAGGCCGCAGTGGTGCAGGTACAGAGACTGGCTGATGCCGAAGGATTCGGCATGGCTGCGGGGACGCAGCTCCCGGATAACGGGCATGAAGATCACTCCTTTGGGGACATTCTACCATGGAACATGCAAAAATGCAACATAAAGACAAGAGTCCACAACATCCGGCACTGTCTTTTTTTCCGGTTTTCGGCTATCATAAGGCTGTCAGGGAAAATCCCGGGCGAATGGAGCGTCTATTCACCATTTCCGGCAGATTTTCCAAAAAACCATGAACCGGAGGAAAAAGACCATGAAAATTACCTTTGTTGGCGCCGGCAGCACCGTTTTTGCCCGCAACGTCATCGGCGACTGCATCCTGACCCCCGAACTGGGCTCCTTTGATGTCTGCCTGTTTGACATCGACCCCAAGCGGCTGGATGAGTCCTACCAGATTCTCACCAATATCAACAAAACCGCAAACGGCAAGGCCAACATCACCCAGACCCTGGACCGGGAGACTGCTTTCCGGGGCGCAGACTTTGTGGTCAACGCCATCCAGGTGGGCCTCTACGAGCCCTGCACCGTCACCGACTTTGAGGTGCCCAAGAAATACGGCCTGCGGCAGACCATCGCCGACACCCTGGGCATCGGCGGCATCTTCCGGGCCCTGCGCACCATTCCGGTGATGAAGGCCTACGCTGACGATATGGAGCGGTGGTGCCCCAATGCCATCTTCCTCAACTACACCAACCCCATGGCCATGCTGACCGGTTACATGCAGCGCTACACCAACGTGAAGACGGTGGGCCTCTGCCATTCCGTACAGGCCTGCGTGCCCCATCTGCTGGATGAGGTGAGCATGAGCGAGTACAAGGAGAACGTCCGCTGGGAGATCGCCGGCATCAACCATCAGGCCTGGCTGCTGAAGGTGGAGGACCTGGCTGGCAACGACCTGTATCCCGAAATCAAGCGCCGCGCCTTCGACCCCCAGTACAACACCGAGATGCAGGATCTGGTGCGGCTGGAACTGATGCGCCAGTTTGGCTACTACGTCACCGAGTCCAGCGAGCACAACGCCGAGTACACCCCCTGGTTCATCAAGGACAAATATCCCGAGCTGATCGAGCGGTATAAGATCCCTCTGGACGAATATCCCCGCCGCTGCGTCAAGCAGATCAACGGCTGGAATGAGATGCGGGACAGCCTGCTCCGGGACAGCCACATTGAGCATAAGAAGACCCACGAGTTCGCCTCCTACATCATCAAGGCCGTGCTGCTGGATCAGCCCTACCGCATCCACGGCAACGTGCTCAACACCGGCCTCATCACCAACCTGCCCGCCAACGCCTGTGTTGAGGTGCCAGTCATGGTGGACCGCAACGGCCTGAACCCCTGCTATGTGGGCGACCTGCCTGAGCAGTGTGCTGCCCTCAACCGCACCAACATCAACGTGCAGCTGCTGACCATCAAGGCTGCCGAGACCCTGAAGAAGGAGTACATCTACATGGCTGCCATGCTGGATCCTCACACCTCTTCCGAGCTGTCCATCGACGACATCCGGGCCCTCTGTGACGACCTGATCGAGGCCCACGGCGACTGGCTGCCCAAGTTCCACTGATTCGCACCATTTCTCTTTGCCCTCTTGCTTCTCCCCGCTGTCTTCGGATGGCGGGGTTTTTCTTGCAAAAAAACAGTAGTCCTCCTGGCAATGTCATTTGGCCAGAGAGCCAGCCGTTGGGAGAAAAAACAAGGACTTCCTTGTATTACTTCTTGTCAAATTGTGGTTTTGGAATATAATGATTGTTGTGGTGAGCGGTGCTGCAAGCATGGAACGTGTGGTATAGAAAACATGAAATCGCCAATAGGTTGAATTTGCGGAGGACATACATATGAACAACAATCTGACATTCAGGAGTGCAGAACGGAAAGATACGGCTCTGATTCTCCGGTTTATCAAGGAACTTGCTGAATATGAAAAGATGCTGAATGAAGTCGTCGCAGACGGGCCGACGCTTGAAACATGGATTTTTGATCAGAAAAAAGCAGAAGTGATTTTTGCAGTCGAGGATGGAAAAGAAGTAGGGTTTGCGCTGTTTTTCCATAACTTTTCTACCTTTCTTGGCCGTGCAGGAATTTACCTGGAAGATCTGTATGTAAGACCTGAATGCCGCGGCAAGGGGTACGGGAAGGCAATCCTCAGAAAGCTTGCACAAATTGCAGTGGAGCGTGGTTGCGGCCGCCTGGAATGGTGGTGTCTTGACTGGAACAAGCCGAGTATTGACTTCTATCTTTCTCTTGGTGCGGAGCCCATGTCGGATTGGACTGTTTACCGGATTGCGGGGGATACGTTGAAACAACTCGCAGAGTGACAACCCCTGGTTTGCCGGGTAGTTGAGCCCAGAGAAACCAGTATAGACAACGGCGCACGCAGCCGCCTCAGGAAAAAGGCAATCTTTCTTGACGGCAGGCATCGCATCCTTTATAATCAAAAGTAGCTCCGGCCGGTAGCATGTTGTCCACCGGCCGATCAACTGGAAAGAAGGAATTCTATAATGATCAGTCAGCAAGTCCGCAGCATCGCACCGGAAATGGATCCCCTGCGCATGGGGATGGGATGGACGGCGGAGGATCTGGAAAAGCCCCAGATCATGGTGGAGAGCACCTTTGGAGACAGCCACCCCGGCAGTGCCCATCTGCTGGGGCTCTGTGACCGTGCCATGGCAGGCATCGCTTCGGCCGGCGGCCGGGGCGCCCGGTACTTCACCACCGACATCTGCGACGGCATGGCCCAGGGCCACGACGGCATCAACTATTCCCTGGCCTCCCGGGAAGCCATCTGCAACATGATTGAGATTCATCAGGGCGCCACCCCCTTTGACGGGGCAGTCTTTCTGTCCAGCTGTGACAAGGCGGTTCCCGCCCACCTGATGGCCATTGGCCGCTGCAATGTGCCGTCGGTGCTGGTGCCCGGCGGGGTGATGGAGGCCGGTCCCGACCTGCTGACCCTGGAACAGATCGGCAAATATAGCGCCATGGCCCAGCGGGGCGAGATCACCGAGGAGCAGCTCACCTGGTACAAGCACCACGCCTGCCCCTCCTGCGGCGCCTGCTCCTTTATGGGCACTGCTTCGACGATGCAGGTCATGGCGGAGGCGCTAGGACTGGCACTGCCCGGAACCGCGCTGATGCCCGCCACCTGTGAGGACCTTCAGCGGGTGGCCGAGGAGGCCGGCCGTCAGGTGGTGAAGCTGGCCCGGATAGGCCTGCGGCCCCGGGACATGGTGACGATGAAGTCCTTTGAAAATGCCATCATGGTCCATGCCGCCATCTCCGGTTCCACCAACTCGCTGCTGCACATTCCGGCGGCAGCCCGGGAGTTCGGACTGGAACTGGATGCCGAGGCCTTTGACCGGCTCCACCGGGGCGCCCACTATCTGCTGGATATCCGTCCTGCCGGACGGTGGCCTGCGGCCTACTTCTACTACGCCGGCGGTGTGCCACGGATCATGGAGGAGATCCGGTCGATGCTCCATCTGGACGTGCTGACCGTCACCGGCAAGACCCTGGGCGAAAACCTGGACGAGCTGCGCCAGAGCGGCTATTATGACCGCTGCGGAGAGCTGCTGGCTCCCACCGGTCTTGATTGGACCGACATCATTCGTCCCTTTGACCGGCCTATCGGCTCGGAGGGCGCCATTGCCATTCTCAAGGGTAATCTGGCGCCGGAGGGGGCTGTGGTCAAGCACAGCGCCGTTCCCAAGGAGATGTTTCAGGCTACCCTGCGGGCCCGGCCCTTTGACAGCGAGGAGGAGGCTATCCAGGCGGTGCTCACCCACCAGATTCAGCCGGGAGATGCCGTCTTCATCCGGTATGAAGGCCCTCGGGGCAGCGGAATGCCCGAGATGTTCTACACCACCGAGGCCATCTCTTCAGATCCGGAACTGTCGGCGTCCATTGCCCTCATTACCGACGGGCGTTTTTCCGGCGCCTCCAAGGGACCCGTCATCGGTCAC
>CALXFL010000097.1 GCA_944387515.1 uncultured Clostridia bacterium | reverse complement strand
GCCATCCATGAAGAGAGACTGGGCGAGCTGGATATCCAGTTCTCTGACCAGTGTGCTGCCTGTGTCATCCTGGCATCCGGCGGCTATCCCCAGAAATACCAGACTGGCTACGCCATCTCCGGCCTGGACAAGAAGGGACAGGCTGAGGGCGTCACCGTCTACCACGCCGGCACCAAGCTGGAAAACGGCCAGTTCCTCACCGCTGGCGGACGGGTACTGGGTGTCACTGCCCTGGGCGATACCCTGGAAGAGGCCCTCGCCCACAGCTATGAAGCCGTAAAGGGCATCACCTTCGAGCACTGCCACTACCGTACCGACATCGGCAAGATCCGCTGACCCAAACGCATAACAAAAAGCCGGCTGACGCCGGCTTTTTTCATCTCTTCTTTTTCTTCTTATCCTTGCGGACGCTGGGTTTTCTGCGGCGGATGTTGCTGAAATCGCCAAACAGGTCTCCAAGAGTGATACCTGCCGGAGCGGGTGCCTTGCCCATCAGCTCCAATACAACCTTGGTCCGTTCGGCAAAGGCCTCCCGATCCTTGACCAGTGTCAGCAGCGAGGCAGAGTTTTCCGCATCCGCCACGGCGCTGTGTTGGCTGCCCTCAAAATCACTCTCGCTGGCGCCCAGCGCATTCTTCAAAGACAGCGGCGACCGGCGGGAAAGGCCCAGCAGCCGGGTATAGATCCGCTGAAAATCCATCCAGCGGCGGAACTGGCGGGGAAGTTCAATTTCCTTGAGCCGGCACTCCCGCAGCAGCTGCTTTTCGTCGGTGTTGCTCCAGGAATAGATCCGCACCGGCTTTTCCCCGATCCAATCGGTGAACTGATGCAGCGCCTCCTCCAGCATGGGTGCCTTCTCCACATCTGCCTGGGTAATGCCGGTCAGGGCGGTAATATTGGGCTGTACCACATTGAGAACCGGCCGGACATGAAGGGAAAACCGGTCGGTGAGCTGATAGTTTTCATCCAGCCGGACCGCACCAATCTCGATGATCTCGCTGAGCACCACAGCCCGGGCCTCGGTATTTTCCCGGGGGATGGGATTCATCTCAAAGTCCAGAAAAATATGTTCCATAACTTCCTCCTGATGGGTTGAATCGTATGTTTTTTGGGGAAAAGCTTCAAGTATTTTGTTGATACTGATAAAAAATATTGCAGAGAAACGGGTTTCATGCTACAATGGGGGTAGGATCATCCGGACTGCCGGAAATCTTCCCATTACTATTCTGCCCGAAAGGATCTGAGAATCATGCTGTTTAAAAACGGACTGGTATTCACTGAAAACTGTGTCTTTGAACCGGTGGACATTCTGGTAAAAGACGGGCGCTTTGCCGCTGTAGGAAAGGATCTCCCTGCTGACGGCGAGGAAGTCATCGATCTGGGCGGCAAAAAGGTTCTGCCCGGCCTGATTGACGTTCACACCCACGGCTGCGGCATGCACGACTTCTGCGACGGCACCCCCGAGGCCTTCCAGACCATGGCTGACACCTACATCAAGGCCGGTGTCACCACCGTTTGCCCCACCTCCATGACCCTGCCTCCCGAACAGCTGAGCAAAATCTACAAGGCCTATGCCGCCTGGGCAGATGAGGAACATCCCGGCGCCCGGCTTATCGGCATCAATATGGAAGGCCCCTTCATCAGTGTTCCCAAGAAGGGCGCTCATGAAGCGCAGTACGTCATCCCGGCCGATATTGACACCTTCCGCCAGCTGAACGCCGACAGCGGCAACCGGATCCGTCTGGTGGATGTAGCACCGGAGCAGTTTGATAACATGGAATTCATCCGCCAGGCCAAGGGCATCTGCGCCGTATCGGTCGCCCACACCGACGGCACCTACGACCAGATCATGGCCGCTTATGAAGCTGGCGCCACCACAACCACTCATTTGTTCAATGCCATGACCGGCCTGGTACACCGGGAGCCCGGCACCGTGGGTGCCGCCTTTGACTCCGGCGCCTATGCCGAACTGATCTGCGATGGTGCACATGTCCATCCCGCCGTCATCCGCACCACCTTCAAGGTCATGGGCGACGACCGGGTTGTCGTGGTATCGGACAGCCTGATGGCTGCTGGTATGCCCGAGGGCACCGTCTGCTCCCTGGGTGGCCAGGAAGTGGTGGTCAAGGATGGCCGTGCCCAGCTGATGAATGGCACCATTGCCGGTTCGGTGGTCAACATCCTGGAGGAGATCCGCCGGCTGATTTCCTTCGGTATTCCCGAGGAATCCGCCATCAAGTGCTCCACCATCAACCCCGCCAAGGCCACCCGGATGGACGATCTGGTGGGCTCCATTTCGGTGGGCAAGTATGCCGACCTGCTGGTGCTCAATGAGGATTACACCCCGGCCATGGTATACCGGGACGGCAAACCCCAGCGCATCTGATTCTGGCTGTAAAATGCCTCCGCTCAGCTGAGCGGGGGCATTTTTTCGCAGCTATTCATAAAACAGGAAAGGCCGGTTATCTTCGCACCGGAATCAGAAAATTTCCACCGATCCCAGCACAGCCGTGCAGTCCAGCGTCACCACCGGCAGGTTCTCTCCCATGACGGGAGGCTGAGGATCGTGATGAATCACGCCCAGTACCGGCAGCTGACGCACCACCAGCCGGCAATTCTGAGGCGGAATGACCTGAATATTGCCCACCATGGCGTTGCAGAAAACCGTCACCGGACCCGTAATAACCGCTTCAGAAAGGTCCACCTTCAGCTGGCCGCAGAAGGTATAGCAGTTTCCGCTCATCAGGGGGTTGGCATGGCTGCCCACCATCCGGGTGGTGAAAAAAGCGGAGTAGGACGGAGACGGATGGGTGTCCCAAAGACCATCACCGCCAAAGGATCCGGGCCGGTGAAAGCCACCCATAGCCCGTACCAAAAACCGAACGCCCAGAATCACCATCACCACGGCCAGCAGAACCGAAAAGCTCAGATGCCGCAGCCAGCCCCGGCTGGATGCCAGCAGCAAAAGGCCCACCGCCAGCACAATGCCGTTGCCCAGATTGGGACGGGTCTCAATCATACTGGCAAGGGAGGGAATGATCAGAAACAGGGTCCACCACCCCCGGAAAAAGAAGCTGGGGTTAAAGCCTAGCAGTTCAGCCAGCAGGTATCCGCCGCCCACCAGGACCAGGGTAATGCCGATCAGCATGGCGCTGACATTGTTGCGTTTCATAAAATCACCTCGTCATTGATGTATATCTATAAAACGACAGCAGAGCTTTTTCTGCTTCATCTGACCATACAGACGAGAAAAGCCGCCATCTCCGGGAAAACCAGAATGGCGGCTTTTTGTTGCCTGATGAGCAAATTACTCAGCGCTAGGAGCGCCAACGGGGCAAACACCGGCGCAAGCACCACACTCGATGCAGGTATCGGCGTCGATCACGTACTTACCGTCACCCTCGCTGATTGCGTTAACAGGACATTCACCAGCGCAAGCGCCGCAGGCGATGCACTCGTCAGAAATAACATATGCCATACTGGAAACACCTCCTTGTTTTTTCTGCTATTATTGTACCAGCAACTTGGCCAAATTGCAATAGTTTGCGAAAAAAAACTGAAAATTCCAGTTTTGGATCAGTTTTTCTGTCCTTCTCCCTTGCTGCCCCGGCCCAGAATCCGCACATCCCGGCGGTGAACCAGCAGCGGTGCTGCATCAGGAGCCTTGTCCAACGTCACCTTGAGCATACCAGTGAGAAGGTTGTTTTCAATCACAATACCATTTCCTTCCGGGGTCTTGACGACAGCGCCTACCCGAGGGGTAATGCGGATCAGGTCCTCATAGGCCTCCTGCTCATACTTGAGGCAGCACATCAACCGGCCGCAGGTACCGGAAATCTTGGTGGGATTGAGGGACAGGCCCTGCTCCTTGGCCATCTTGATGGAAACGGGCTGGAAATCCCCCAAGAAGGTGTTGCAGCAGAACGGTCGGCCACAGATGCCCAATCCGCCCAGCATTTTGGACTCATCCCGGACGCCAATCTGCCGCAGCTCGATGCGGGTGCGGAAGATGCCAGCCAGGTCCTTGACCAGCTCCCGGAAGTCGATACGGCCATCTGCGGTGAAGTAAAAGAGGATCTTGTTGTTGTCAAAGGTGTACTCCACCTCCACCAGATTCATCTGAAGCCGGTGCTTGGCGATCTTTTCCTGGCAGATGCGGAAGGCTTCCTTCTCCTTGCGGCGATTTTCCTCCAGCTGGGCCAGGTCCTTCTTGGTGGCCAGACGGATTACCTGCTTCAGCGGCGTCACAATCATGTGATCCTCCACCTGGCGGTTGGCAATGACCACCTGTCCGCACTCTACCCCGCGGGCTGTCTCGACGATCACCCGGTCTCCCAGGCTGATCTTGAGGCCTCCCGGCGCAAAATAATAGGTTTTTCCGGCATTTTTAAACCGGACCCCAATGATTTCAGTCATCTCTATATAAAATCCTTTCTCAGTCTTTCCTCGTCAGACCGGCTGCTCCATGATCTGCCGCAACCCCGCACAGCAGGTCCCCAGCAGCAGGGACAGGTTTCCATTGAGTATCAGCCGGCGGCGCAGGCCGTCTCCCAGCTGATGAATTCGTATGGCACGAGCCGGAGAAATCCCGGCCGCCAGATGGGCAATCTCACTGCTTTCCGGCAGGATAAAGCCAGCCCGGGCAATCTGCCCCGCCAGCTGATCCAGATCGGTGAGCAGCTGCAAAAAGCCCTCCCGGTCTCCTTCCAGTGGGCTGAGCGCTGTCATGATGTCAAATTCACGCCCAGTCGTCAGGCTCTTCATAACCGTGAGCGCCAGCTCAAAGCTGGCGGCCTCCCGCTCTCCCTTCAGGAAAGCGATACAGCGTCCCAGATTGCCCCCACCGCAGAGCAGCGCCCGGTCAATGAGGATGGCGTCCTCATCAGGGAACTGGCGCACCAGCCATTTCTCAGCCTGAAGCCGGGGCACCTCGGAAAGCTCCAGGCAGACACACCGGGAAGCGATGGTATCGGGCATGGCGTCCATATTGTCCGCCGTCAGAATAAATACCAGATAGGAAGGCGGCTCTTCCAGAATCTTCAGCAGGGCGCCCACCGCAGCAGGATTCATCTGATCCGCACCCTCCAGCAGAATTACCCGGCGCTCCGATTCATTGGGCCGCAACCAGGCCTGCTCCCGCATGGTGCGGATCTGTTCCACAGTAATAATCGATTTGTCAGCCTGGCGGCGCAGCACCATCAGGTCGGGGTGACTCTCCTTTTCCACCTTGTGGCAGGAGTTGCACTGGCCGCAGGGCCGTTCATCGGCACCACAAAGCAGACCGGCCGCAAAAATCCGGGCCAGCGTCCGCTTTCCAAGTCCTTTTGTCCCATGTAAAAGATAAGCGTGGCTCAGACGGCCAGCTGGCGAAGCGGCCCGCTGAAGTGTCTGAACCACGGCATGATTGGACAGAAACGATGTAAAGGAAATCAAAGCTTTTCAAACCGCTCTACGTCGGTGACAATGATGGTGGCGCCGCCTACCGTTACCTCCACCGGGAAGGGCGTGTAGGAGCCCAGGCCATAACCGGCCGTAGAAGAAACCATCTGTTTCCGCTTCTTGGAATGTTCTCCGATAATGCTGATCGCCCGATCTACATTCTCCTCTTCGGTACAGATGAGGAAAGTGGTGTTGCCGGACATGAGGAAGCCGCCAGTAGAGGCCAGTTTTGTGGCAAAGAAGCCGTTCTGGGTCAGTCCGCTGGAAACGGCGTTGCTGTCATCGCTATTTACAATGGCATAAATCAATTTCATGAGCGTAACCTCCTTTTGTTTCAGGGCAGCCATACTGCCTGTTTCTTTATTTTATCACGAAAAGCGAAAAAATGCCACTGTTTTTCAAAAGATTTTTTTGATTGTCTCCAATTTTTTCTCCGGCAGCCACAATGGGGATGCCGGGAGGACAGCTGATCCGGGTGGCAGCTGCTATCCGGCCCACTGCCTGCTCCACTGGCACCTCCTCAGCGGGGGCCAGCACCGCCTCCCGCACCGGTACCGCCTGCTCCGGCCGCTCCATCTCCAACATGGGATAAGGCAGCGCCGGCAGGCGGGGCAGTCGCAGCGCCATTATGAGCCGCTCAAAATCGACATCCGGCGTCTGGGGAGACACCATGAGCACGACCTTACCACCGCCGCAGAATTCAGGCTCGCAGTCCTGCTGCCGCAGCGCCGTTCCGATCTGCTCATGGGTATAGCCCATGGCCTGACAGTCCAGGGTTATCTTGGTACAGTCCTGGGTATCCATCAGCGTGACACCCTGGGCCTTCAGGGCTGCCTTGACCGCCCGTACCCGGTGATCCAGCGCTTCAAAGGCCGCTTTCCCCGTCTTATGCAGCCAGCACTGGCAGGCATCCAGCGAGGCCATAATCAGGTAGGACGGACTGGTAGAGCCGTAGAGGGACATCTCTCCTTTGATCTCATGGGGCGTCAAGGGCAGGTTGGTGTGAAACAGGCTGCCGCCGGTGAAGACCGGCAGCGTCTTGTGGGGACTGTCACAGCAGAGATCCGCCCCCAAGGCAATGGGGTGATCTACTCCCGGTGCAAAGGGCAGATGGGAGCCGTGAGCGCTGTCACAGAGCAGAATCCCGCCCCGCCGGTGTACCACCTCTGCAATGGTCTTTACATCGGCAATCCGGCCGTAGTAGTCGGGGGACGTGATGTATACCAATCGGATATCAGGATGGCCAGCCATAGCAGTGTCAATCTCCTCCGGGGTGACCATGGCACAGAGGCCCTCCTCCTGCCGGTATGCCGGATAGACCCAGACCGGCTCAGCACCGGTAAGGGCACAGGCATTGACAAAGGCCAGATGTGTACCGCGGGCCGCCAGAATCCGCCTGCCATACCGCTGGGCCGCCAGCGACACCATAGTCAGAATGGACAGGGTGGAGCCGCCTGCTGAGTAGCAGGTATACCGGCTGCCGTATAGCTGAGCCGTCAGCGCCTCCGACTGGGCAATGATCCCCTCTGCCTCATAAAGCGCATCCGCTCCGGCAATCTCGGTCAGGTCAAAGGGTGCAGTCTGCTGCAAAAAGGCTGGGTAGCTGTCCGGCATCCGTCCCTTGTGCCCCGGCATATGAAGCCGGGCGATCTGCTGCCGGTTATAGGCTTCGAGGAACTCACAGATGGGGGAAGAATTTCTTTCCGGCTTGTAGGTCACGGGCAATTTCCTCCAGTCTGGGATAAACGTAGGCAAAGAATTCCTCATAGGCGGGACAGAAGTAGTTGAGGGCGGGCTTTCCGTCGATTACCGGTTCCCGGTCCCGGCGGCAGCCGCCCCGGCAGATGCCATACCAGCGGCAGCTGCGGCATTTCTCGTCCACATGCCCCGGCGCAGCCAGGAATTCCAACGCAGCCCGGCTGCGGGCCATCTCCTCCAGGGAGTTTTCATGGACGTTGCCCAGCCGCATCTGGTCCAGGGCATAGAAGTCGCAGGGATAGACTGAGCCGTCTGCCTCCACCACGTTCTGAATGACGCAACGGCCACTGAGTCCGCAGCTTTCGGGCGGATAGCCCATGACCATCCCCACCAGATTTTCAAAATACCGGATGTAGATGAACCGTCCCGCCTTGATGTCCTGATACCAAAGGTCAAAGAGGGTTTTCAGGAACTTTCCGTACTTCTCAGGGGTCAGGGACCAGTCGTGCTGTCCCCGCTCCTCGCCCAGCGGATCGAGACAGGGAATGTACTGCTGGTAAAGCAGGTTGGAACGGCGGAAGAAGTTATAAATCTTCGTAATATTACTGGCAGTATATCCTGTTACCACCGTCAAAATGTTGAAGTCCACATGATGGGCAGACAGCAGCTGTGCTGCCTTGAGAATCCGGCCATAGGTTCCCTTGCGGTGGGCGTCCAGCCGGTTCAGGTCGTTGATGTCCTTGTGGCCATCCAACGAAAGGCCCACCAGAAAGTGGTTCTCTCCCAGGAAACGGGCCCAGTCCTCATCAATCAGCATGCCATTGGTCTGGATGGCGTTGTAGACAGGAATTCCCTTGGTGTTGTACTTCTGTTCCAGCTCCACCACCTTCTGGAAGAAGGGCAGGCCGGACAGGGTCGGCTCTCCTCCCTGAAAGCCGAAGGAGCAGGAGCCGTCCGCATATTCCAGTCCCCGGCGGATTACCTGCTCCAGGGTTTCCTCGGACATGAAGCCGAAGGAAAAGACATCCCGGTTTTCCTGGATATCGTGGTAGAAGCAGTAACGGCAGCGCATATTGCAGTTACCGGAAGAGGGTTTGATGAGCAGGTTGACAGGTGGCATAAAAAGACCTCCTTAGCATAAAAAAATCCGGGTGCAAAAGCACCCGGATGACAAGCTGCACCGGGCAGCCATTACTTGAACATCTTCAGTTTGACCAGTACAATCAGAGCGGCCACAGCGCAGAGAATCGAAATGATAAAAGGGAACCACCAGACCGGCATCTGCAAGCCGCTGACATTCATGCCATAATAGCTGAACACCATGGTGGGAATGGTCATCAGGATGGTGACCGACGTGAGCACCTTCATCACCACATTCACATTGTTGTTGATGATGTTGGCATAGGCATCCATCGTATTGGAGAGGATGTTGGAATAGATGGCCGTGGTCTCAATGGCCTGATTGAATTCAATCAGGGTATCTTCCAGCAGGTCCTCGTCATCTTCATAGAGAGGAATCAGCCGTCCTCGGGAGATCTTTTTCAGGGTCGTCTCATTGGC
>CALXFL010000096.1 GCA_944387515.1 uncultured Clostridia bacterium | reverse complement strand
TTTGATTTTGTATGCCGTCAGGTATTCCACTTTTTGTGCAACTTTTTTTGAGAAATAGGTTTTTCTACAAGCTGAAAGGCCGGTGCCCTTAAATGGGCATCGGCCTTTTGGTTTATCAGTCTTCTGTCTCAGGCGTACGAAGCTCCACAGGTACCTCCAGCTTCACCCGGAGAATACGCTGTTCCTGAACCTCCAACACCGTTACGGTGAGGCCGTCCAGCTGGAATATTTCCCCCTCTTCGGGCAGACGTTCAGTCCGGTCCAGAATCCAGCCGCTGACAGTCATGGCATGATCATCTTCCAGATGAATCTCGGGAGCAATTTCCTCCAGCAGATCATCCAAACGAGCGTCACCACTTGCCTGGTAAACGCCATCGCCAATCTGAGTGTACTCGCTTTCTGTTTCCTCGTCTTCGTCCCAGATTTCGCCGACCAGCTCTTCCAGAATGTCTTCCAGGGTAATGATACCCAAGGTACCGCCGTACTGGTCAATGACCACGGCCATCTGATCCTTGGAATGCTGGAAGTCTTTCAGCAGTTCGCCAATGAGCTTTTTAGGCGGAACAAACATGATATCCTGGGTGATGTCCTCCAAAGAAAAGTGATTGTCCCGGATATAGGCACTGAAAAAGTCCTTACTGCTCACGACGCCGACAATGTTGTCAATGGTCTTGTCGTAAACGGGCATACGGGAAAACCGCTCGGTGAGGAACAGATCCTTAACTTCCTCGATGGTAGCGGTGCGGTTGACACCGATAACATCCACACGAGGAGTAAGAATCTCGCTGACGGTAATGTCATTAAAGTCCAGCGCAGACTGGATCAGCTCACTTTCATGCTGTTCCAGTATACCTTCATCCTCAATTTCCTCAATGATGTACTTGAGCTCCTCTTCTGTGACGCTGGGGAGATTGTTGTGGCTGCCGACACATTTCATCATAGCGGTCTTCAGCAGAACAAAGAACCACACCAGCGGTTTCAGCACCTTCATCAGGAAGGCCAGTATCCGGGCAGCACGCAGCGCCATCCGGTCGGGATTTTCCTTGGCAAAGGTCTTGGGCAGGATCTCACCAAAGATCAGCACGACTACTGTCATCACCAGGGTAGAGACACCGGGACCAAGTTCAGGGCCTACCATATCGGTGAAAAGCACTGTGCCGATAGAGGCGGAAGCAATGTTTACAATGTTGTTGCCGATGAGAATTGCTGACAGTGCGTCATCAAAGTGATCTGCAATAAAAGATGCAGTTTTGGCACGGGGGTCTCCCTGCTCCTCATAGCGTTTCAGACGGATCTTGCTGATACTGGAAAAAGCAGTTTCCGTAGAAGAGAAGAAGGCAGACATCGCAATGAGCACGACCAGCAGTACATATAGCAACGGGTCATCCAAAGTGGTACAACTCCTTTTCAAAATAATTTGCTTACCATTTTACCATATAAAAAGAAAAAAAGCAAGGACTTTTTACTGAAAGCCTTGCCTTTCTTCATCTCATAACGATCAAGAGGACTGATCCGGCAGAACTTCCTGCGGGATTCGTCTGCCCTCCAGAATATCCGGCAGACAGCGGATAAACCGCCGGTCAGAATTCTGAAAGTCCTGCTTTTTCCCCAGAATATCCAGAACAGCCCGGTCGATATCCGGCATCTGCTCAAAGGGAACCAGATAGGGGTGAAGCCTGGCCAGATAGTGCTGATAACTGGGACAGCCATTGGCCACATAACTTTCCATTTCTTCCAGGCTGGCCCGCTGCCATCCTGCTGCCCGCATAAAAGCGTTCCAGCGAATGTGTTCCCACTGGGCCAACTCATCCACCAGCTTCCCATCAGGAGCTTTCAGCAGCTCCCGCAGTTTCTCTGCCTCCTGCCTGTAATATTCAGCCGGAGAGGCACCCGGTGTGCGGACAATCCGAATCCCACACTGGAATAGCCGGGTTTGGGTGTAAAGATGCGCCGCCATGGTAGAATACTCACTGTACAGGCGGGTATGCATGGCCTCCAATGCTGTCTTGTACTCCTCTTCACTGGCCACCTGACAGAAGGTCATATGGGTACTGATCAGCTGGTTCTGCTGTTCCGGGCGGAGAGCTTCCAACCGGTACAGCGTATCTGCACTGCCAAAAGCCCGCATATCGTAAGAATACCGGCCATCCCGGCTCTGCATCAAGGCCACCTGCCGGCTCTTCAGCGGATCTCTCACATGAACGGCAATCTGGGGCATATTGTGTAGTTTTCCATACCGGGCCACATAAAAAGCACACAGATCTGTTCCCAACAGAATATTCGCATCCTCATCAGGCGTGGCAGCAATGATATAATTGCAATCGCTGCAATACTGCTCCAGCCCTTGCAAAAACTCGCTGGTTTGCAGATCACAACCGATAAACTGGATATCATACTCCCCACATTCCAAAAGCTCGAGGCTTTGCTTCTGAAGCATCTGCTGAAGCTGCCAGGCATCCTTATCCATAAGCCGGATGGTCAGAGGATAGTCCTTGACCTGCCCCATCCAGACAGCAGTCTGAAGGGCCTGAAGGGCCAGCGGCCCACTGCCCAGAATCAGCACAGATATCCGGTGGGGACCCTCCCGCCATGCCTCATAAAGGGGATAATCAGAAAAAAGCTGCCAGATTGCCCGACAGTTTTCATCCAGAAGCCGGATTGACAGCTGAGCAGGCTCCTTAGGATGACGAGCCATCACAATTTCACGGGAAAGACTGTCCAGCAAAAGCTCACAGCTGCGCAGCTCTCCCCTCAGATAAATTTCCGGCGGATACCAGTCAAAGCAAAAGGGAGCTTCCTTTTGGTTCTGCCCGTCCCGATAAGCAAGCAGCGTCAGAAGCTGCTGCAAGTTCTGCTGCTCCTGGCTGTCCAACAGCAAAATCGTTCTCTGAGAACAGCGCAATTTCATCAGCTGTTCCAGAGAATCACTGCTGAAAAGCGCCTGATTCTTACGGAAAAAGCGCCAAAGTTCCTGATGAGGCCATCCCGACTGACCGCAGAAAAGCACCACGGCCCGGGGTTCCTGACGGCGGATGCTCTCTGCCATCAGACGGCTTTCCCGGCCAGTTTCACAGAAAAGATACCACGGCCGCCGGTGATACAGCCGCAAACGCAGCCGCAAAAGCTGGGTATGACAGAGAAAAAACAAAGCAGCCAGCACACCGCCTGTCAAAAGCAGCGCACACCAGATCAGTATCATCTGCATATTTTCCCTCCTTACACCTGAAAGCCTGTAATCCGCCGTTTGCTGTCCGTCTGGGAAAGCTGGGCAAATTCCCGCTCCTCCAACAGCAATTCCAGATCTGCCAGAGAAAGGGTGACTTCACTGCTGGTGTCCCCGCTCACCTTTTGCCGGGTTGCCAGCCGGTCTACCAGCCGTTCATAGAGATTGCGCACCATTCGGGCATTGCTGTACTGGGGATTTCCGGTAAAATCTCCATCACTGGCGGCGGGAATCGACTGGAAATACCGAAGCAGCCGGCTTCGGTATCCCTCCTCACAGCGGAGAGGCGGACGTACCATCCGCTCGAAAATCTCCAGCAATTCCTCCGGGGTATAATTCCGGAATTCAATAATTCGTTTGAACCGGCCCCTCAGGCCCACATTGCCTTCTGCCAGCAACCGGTCCATCTCCCGGGGATAGCCCGCAAAGATCACCACCAAACGATCCCTGTTGTTCTCCATTTCAGAAATCAGGGTGCTCAGTGCCTCCCGGCCAAAGTCCCGGCTGTGTTCGTCTCCACTAAGGAGAGAGTATGCTTCGTCAATAAAGAGCACAGAACCGTATGCACTACGGCAGATCTCAGCGGTCTTGGGCGCTGTCTCGCCAATGGTGCGGCCACAGAGCTGGCGGGCATTGATGGGATAGTAGTTGCCCACACTGAGCACGCCCTGCTCCTTCAGCAGCCGGCCTATTGCCTCTGCCACTGTTGTTTTACCGGTACCGGGATTGCCCTTGAAGCACATATGCATACTGACCGGTCCCTGTCCCAGTCTTCGCCGCAGCTGGATGCCATCGATCATCTCCTGCACAGCGATCTTGACTTCTGTAAGTCCCACCATCTCATCCAGCAGCTGCTGGCCAGTTTTATTGCTGAAGACACTCCGCTGGAAGGAACGGAGCTCTGTATCATGGATACAGGTATCGGTGAGGACAGAAACGCCGGACTGGCTCCAGAGCTTCTGATAAATCATTTCATTGACAATCTTCCGGACCGTCTGAAATCCATAGAAATTGCCCTCCTGGCGATGTTCCATAATCCGGATGTCAAAAAGAGCGGCAGCACTGCTCTCCATAGAAAAGCCCTGCTCTGCCAGCATCCGGCAGGCGGCCTCCCGCAGTTCCTGATTGGTCAGAGGCGGAATCTCAATTCGACGGACAAAGCAGATGTTGGACAGATCCTTCCAGACCCGGGTCAGCTCAGTCTGATCCAGATAGGGCACCCGGAATACCACCAGGCTATTGCGGGTATCCGCTTCCAGCTGACGCAGCATCTTCTGAAAGCTGGGAGAGCCGGTATGGGAGAGCCATCGGGTAATGTCCAGGCAGATCAGCGCTGGATCCAACGGCAGCTTATCCTGCACCTGACGGATAACAGACGGATCATCCTCTCCTGCCGGTGCTTTTAATTCAATCCAGACACAGGAACTGGACAGCCTCAGGGAGCAATGCCGTGCCATTTGAAGGAGCTTTTCCATGCAGACGCCCACGCCGCAGCCATAGCCAATGGCCAACAGCAGTCTTTGAGCGCAAAGCACCGATTCGGCTCCTGCCTGATGAAGCAGCACCCGCATCCGGCAAAGTTCCCGGATAAAGCTTTTGAATTCCTGACCGCCGATGAGATCGTCCACTTCCTGCTGAAACCGCTCCAGAACACTTTGCTGTTCATCTGCCGGAGCGGCAGCAGCAATGATCTCGGTCATGGAATACTGTACGACCCGCAGACCGTCCAGCTGTCCTTTGCTGTTGAGAAAGCCGCGCTGCTGCAAAACCTGAACGGCACATTTCTGAGCCTCTTCAAATCCCCAGTTAGGCAGCCGCAATTCCAAAATCAGATACTGTTCCCCTGCATGATCCTTGATGACTTCCAGGTCCGGATCCAGCAACCTCCATTCCCGCAGCAATTGCTGCTCCAATTCCAGACCCGTGACACGCTGAGATCCGGAAACTTTATTAAGCCAGCTGGTGGCCAGCTGTATCTTAAATTCAAATGTCGTCAAACCATACACTCCTGTCTGTTTGATCTGTCACACTGTCTCAAAAGCATCCCGCCTGAACAGCAACCGGATAGCCTGTATACAGCCATTCTCTTCTCTGTTTATCAGACATTTTCTGTGATATAATTTCATTATATCGCAAATTTCCCATGCGAGCAATCACCTGTGTGAAGGCAAAAGCAAAATTGGATACCAAAAATGTGCTTATTCCAATCAATCAGAAATCGCAACGATTCCTTTCAGCCCCCAAAATACAATCTGCACAAAAAAATCATAGAAAGGGCAAGATTCGCCATTGCATTTTTCAAAATCTCCCGCTATAATAAAAAGAGAAGTTTTCTCCAAAACAGAAAGGATGTATCACCATGAAAGCTTTTATGGATCAAGACTTTTTGCTGACGACCCCTACGGCCCGTACTCTTTATCATGAGTATGCGGCCAAAATGCCCATCGTGGATTACCACTGCCATGTGAATCCCGCTGAGATTGCAGAGGACCGTCAGTTTGACAACATCACCCAGGCTTGGCTGGGCGGCGACCACTACAAATGGCGCGCCATGCGTTCCAATGGCGCTCCCGAAGCTGTGGTCACCGGCAATGCCTCTGACCGGGAAAAGTTTGACGCCTGGGCCGAAGTTCTGCCCCGCGCCATTGGCAACCCCCTCTATCACTGGACCCATCTGGAGCTGAAACGGTATTTTGATGTGGATACTCCCCTCTCCCCTGCTACTGCTGATGAGATCTGGGAAGCCTGCAACAAACGCATTCGGGAGCCTGATATGACCGTCCGTGGCATCATCAAACGCTCCAACGTAACCGTTGTCTGCACCACCGACGATCCCGCCGACGACCTGCGTTACCATCAGCAGATCAAGGCTGATCCCACCTGCACAGTCAAGGTTTATCCTGCCTTCCGGCCTGACCGGGCACTGGCTATTGAAAAGCCCGATTTTGCCGACTACATGACCAAGCTGGGCGAAGCTGCCGGCCTGACCATTGACAGCTTTGAATCCCTGTCTGAAGCACTGCGCCGCCGGATTGACTTCTTTGCAGAAAACGGCTGCAAGGCTTCTGACCATGGTCTGGGCAAAATCGTCTGCATCCCCACCACCCCTGAAGAAGCTGACCGGATCCTGAAAAAGCGTCTGACCGGTGAGACCCTCACCGAGGCTGAGGAGCACGGCTTCCGCACCGCTCTGCTTGTGATGCTGGCTGCTGAATATGTAAAACACAACATCGTCATGCAGATTCACTTCGGTGTTATCCGCAACAACAACAGCCGCAAGTTCCAGGAACTGGGCCCTGATACCGGTTTTGATACCATCGCTCCCTTTGGCTGCGCAGAAGGTCTCATCAGCCTGCTGGATCAGATGGAAAGCCGGGATATCCTGCCCAAGACCGTTCTCTACTCCCTCTCTCCCTGTGACAGCGAGCTGATCGGCTCGGTCATCGGTGCATTCCAGGGTGAAGGCATTGGCTGCAAGGTACAGCTGGGCGCTGGCTGGTGGTTCAATGACACCAAGACCGGTATGATCAAGCAGCTCACCGACTACGGCAATCTGTCTGTGCTGGGCAACTTCATCGGTATGCTCACCGACTCCCGCAGCTTCCTCTCCTACACCCGTCACGAATATTTCCGCCGCATCCTCTGCGAGCTTATCGGTGGCTGGGTAGAAAACGGCGAATATCCCGCCGACATGGAGTACCTGGGCAAGCTGGTGCAGGATATCTCCTACAACAACACCATGAAATACTTTGGTTTTGAAGAATAAGCCTTGCTAAAAGGGCGTCCGGTTTCTCTCGAGAAACTGGACGCCCTTTTGTCATGCAGGATTCTTTTAAATAAGGAAAGGACTGGTATCTACAACGGAAACCAGTCCTTTTCTCATATGACAACCTTACGTTCCGGACACAGTACCAGAAGCTTTCTCCTTTTCCAACCGGCGGAAAAGTCGGGCAAGCACCAACACAGCTGCCACCGACAGCACCACCTCTGCCGAGAACTGTGCATAGGCAAGGCCATACAGCGGCACCAGCCAGTTCAGCAAACAGAGAGCGGGAACTTCCAGCACAATCTTACGCAGGATGGCAAAGAGCAAAGCCTCCCTGCCCATGCCCACGGCTTGGAATACACCCACTGCCAGAAAATCCATACAAAGGAAAGGCAGCCCCAATGCAAATCCCCGAAGGAAATGGGAACCATAATCCACAATAGTGGCATTGTTCATAAACATCGTGATGAAGGACCCAGGCAGGAGGAAGAAGAGCACGGCTACTGCTGTAATGGCAGAAAGGGCGATCTTGGCGGCAAAGGAAACCGTCTGCTTCATCCGGCGGATATTGCCGCTGGCATAGTTATAACTGATAAGCGGCATGATACCCTGAGACAAGCCCATGGAAATATACATGGGCACCATGTATATTTTCTGGGTAATGCCCATTGCTGCAACTGCATCAGCTCCATATACCGATGTGAAATTGTTGAGAATGGTCATACCGGTGACATTGAGAAGATTCTGAATGGAAGCCGGCACACCGACTCCGCAGACACCCAATACCACATCCCGGCGAAAACCGAATTTTTTCGGATTGATACAGACGAAGGTTTTTCCCCGCCGTACTGCAAGCAGCACCAAAAAATACAGGCAGGCCACACAGTTGGAAAGGAAGGTCGCAAGTCCTGCACCGGCAGCGCCCATATTGAAGCCCCAGGGCAAAATGAAAATGGGGTCCAGAATGATGTTCAACAAGCATCCACTCATGGTGCCGATACTGGCGTGAAGAGCGGCACCCTCCGAACGTACCAGATACGCCATAACTACGTTGAGAATGGCAGGTACAGCTCCAAAGCTCACGGTCCAGTACATATAGGCCGCGGTAGCCTGGCGGGTGGTGTCATCTGCCCCCAGCAGCGTTAACAGTGGGTCACGGAAAATGGTACAGAAAACAGAGAAAAGGATACCGCATCCAAGTGCACAGTAAAAGCCAAAGGCCGAACTGCGGGAAACCAGATCATAGTCCTTCCGTCCCAGTGCGCGGCTCATCATACTGGAGCTGCCCACACCGAAAAGATTGTTGATGGCATTGAAGGCAAGCAGCATAGGCGCTGCCAGGGTGACTGCTGCATTTTGCACAGCGTTGTTGAGCATGCCCACAAAATAGGTATCTGCCAGGTTATAAATCACCATAACCAGCGAACTTAAAATAGTGGGAACCGCCAGCTTCACAACGGCAGAAGGAATGGGTGTCTGTTCAAATAAGATTACTTTACTGTCCTGAGTCTGTTGCAAACGGGTCATCTCCTTGATTTTGACAAAAACCACCGGCAGCATCCAGCTTCAATTTCTCACAGGATACTGCGCTTAATAGCTTACATCTATTATATCATAAAAAGCAGTCTGTACAAAGTGAACTGCACCCCATTTGTTAGACAAGTATGATATACTATCTAACAGATGGGGTGATTTATATGCCAAAAGGAAT
>CALXFL010000095.1 GCA_944387515.1 uncultured Clostridia bacterium | reverse complement strand
TTCCATCGCCGGGAACCTGCCCTATTTCCTGACGCTTTGTGCAATTTGCTAACCCGATTTCCTTTTTCGACAGCCTGCCGGCGCCACCTTGAAGTGACGCCGGTTTTGTCATGTCATCTCCCGCAGCCGCTTTCGGTCTGTAACCTGAATGCCGCCCCGGGACAGGGCCACCAGCCCTTCGCTGGCGAAGTACTTGAGCATCCGGGACACTACCTCCCGGGCCGTCCCCATATACCGGGCCACCTGCTCATGGGTCAGGTGAAGGGTGTCGCTGCCGGTGCGGGCAATCTCATCCAGCAGAAAGATAGCCAGCCGCCGATCCACGCCCATAAAGAGAATCTGCTGCATCGTCCACATGACCTCGGAAAACCGCAGGGTGGCGGTCTTATAGCTGAAGGCCTCGGCGTAGATGTTTTCCTCCATCACCTGCCGGAAGGAATCCGCCGGGATGTTCAGCATCCGGGTGTCTTCCACCGCCTCCACAAAGACGTCAAAGGTGATGGCTTCCAGCACACAGGAGGCCGACAACACGCAGACATCCCCCGGATAGAGCCGGTAGAGGGTGATTTCCCGGCCATCCTCGCTGAGCATACAGACCCGAAGCTGCCCGGTTTCCACCAGAATCAGGCCGACACATTCTTCATCGCCCCGGTGGATGGTTTCTCCCCGTCCATAGGTCACCCAGCCGGAACGGGTGGTGAGAAGTGTCTGTTGGGCGTCTGTCAGCTTTTCCCAGAAGGGGAGGCAGCGTTTGAGATGGGAGACTGTGGATTCCATGGCGGATCCTCCTTTGGCTGATTTCCTTTTCAGTATATCACACCATTGAAAAATAGCAAGGGGCGGGTCAGTCCCCTTCCAGCAGGGGAAGCAGCTGATTCTGGCAGATCCATCGGGTGCTGTATCTGGTGCGTGTCAGGGTTTTGGCGTTGAGAGCGTGATCCTCCCGCATCAGGTTGACGATATTCCGGGCGTGATCCTCGTAATACTGCTGCTCGGAGGGCAGATATTTTTCCCGGGTGTCAAATCCGAAATTCCGGGCGTCCCACCGCATGAAATAGGCGCCCAGCTGTCCGCCCAGCTCCTGAAGGGCCGGGACAGCTTCATTGAGAACCAGGAAATTTCCCCGGCTGGCCGCTTCCAGCACCGTCAGTCCGAAGGACTCAGAGTAGGAAGGGCAGACAAACAGGTTGGAGAGGGCGAAGAGCTCAAACACGCTTTCTCGGGGGAATCCGTCAGGGTAGCCGATGTCGGAACTAAAGAGCATATCCTGCCGGGACAGTCCGTATTTTTCCCCCTCGGTGCGGATGAGAGACTTGTATACCTTCGTGGGAATGTCGGCGTTGATATAAGAATACGCCGTCCGGTTCCGTTACTTGCTGTCCTGCTCCAGATTTTCCTGGAACAGGCCGATTTTCATTCTCAGCAGCGTTTCCAGCCTGGCGATAGAGTTGACCATCGCCTCCACCGACTGGTTGACCTTCAGCACCGTTTTGATGGAGGTCTGGTCAAAGGACAGGGCCTTCTGGATTTTCTCCCCTTCTGCATTGAGAATGTGGGACAGGGCAGTCTGCTGGAGGGCTACCGACTCAAACCGATCGGTGACTGCCTGAGCACGGGGCCGCACTGCGGGGGTTGTGGTGGTGGACGAGGTAGAGGAGGTTGTAGACGACGTGGTAGAAGACGTAGTAGAAGAGGTTGTAGACGACGTGGTGGAAGATGTGGTAGAGGAAGTTGTGGAAGAAGTTGTGATTAGCTGGCACACTGTGGGGTCGGGCAGTTCTCCGGTGAACAGCTCGTTGTGGCTTTCTGCATTGCCGGTGAAGGAGTCGAAGATGATGTTGCCGTTGATCTGGCTGAAGGTGGTGGTGGCGGCAGCAAAGGGCGCCAGCACGGAGCCGTAGATGGCGGTGGTGCTGTTGGACCAGGTGAGCGCTTGGGGGAAGTTCCACAGGATTTTCTGGGCATCCGTACGGGTGGCGGTAATGCCGTTGCGGAAGATCTGGTAGCTGCCGTACTGGATGGCGGTACCGTCCACTGTAATCAGGATGGTGGAGCCTGCAGGTGCAATGATGTTGATGCCATTAAGTTGGTTCAGAGCAGAGCCGGAACCGTAGATATTTCCGCTGTCAAACCGGAAGATGTTGAGGGTATCGTCGGTGCCGGTCAGGTTCAGCTGGCCGAATTGGACGGTTCCGGTCCCGTTGGGGGTCAGCTCCGCCCAGAAGGCCGAAGCGCATTTCAAATAGCGCTCAGCCTCGATGAAGTCAATGGGGGTGCCGGTAATCAGGGCGCCATTGGGGTTGCCCATGGTGTAATTGACGACAGTACCGGCGGGGTTGATCACGGTATTGCCGCTGGCGTTGGAGCCGGCTGTAACATCGATGTTGCCGTCTACCACAAAGGATGGATCGGTGTTGGCCGGGGGAAGGGGCAGGATGCTGGCGCCGATGCCGTAATTGCTCAGCACGGCATTGCCGCCCACCGCTACCCGGCCTTCTGCGTTGGTGTTGCTCAGGCTCATATTACCGAAGACAAAGACGTTATATTCATTGGCAGGGCCAAAATTAAAAGCCATAGCGAATCCTCCTGTTGAAGCCGTGATGCCCCTGGGCATCCGGTGTATGGTATGACATCGGAGGGAGGATGGGTACCTTCCCGGTTTTTGCCGGAAAAGGGGGAGTAAAAGCAGATGCAGGGCTGGACAAAGAGCCGGTTATCCTGTATAATGAAATGAATACCGGATTCATTTTATGTTGGTACCGGTTCTGAGACAGAAAACCCCCTATGACAGGAGAAGATAGAGATGGAATACGGCGAGAAATTCAAGAAATCAGTATTCGGCGGCTTTGACCGGCAGGACGTGCTCCGCTGCCTGGATGAGATGCAGCGGGAGAGCCACCGGGAGCAGGAAAAACTCAAGGAAGAGTTGGAGGCCTTCCGCCGCCTTCGGGAGGAGTTGACCCAGACTGTCTCCCAGCGGGAGGAAGAACTGGAAGCCCTGCGGATTCAGCTGGAAGAGGCACAGGCTGCCCTGGAAGAGACCAAGGCAGCTCTGGCTGAGCGGGAGGAGGAACTCTCCGCTGCCCGGGAAGAAACCGCCCAGAGCGAAAGCCGCTGCGAGGAGCTTCAGCGGGATCTTTCCGCCCAGAAGGCCCTCAACACCGAGCTGCTGATGAAGAAGAATGTGCTGGAGGAGAATTGCCGCCGCCTGACCGCCCAGAACCAGGAGTTGGCTGGCCGGATTGACGAGCGGATGAGCCTGGAGATCGGCGAACTGATGATCGAGGCGCAGCAGAGCGCCAACCGGATTGTAGAGCGGGCAGCGCAGCGCTCCGCTGAAACTGACGCCCTGATTGCCGGACAATGTGAGGAGGCTGGCAGCCAGATTGCCCAGCTTCAGTCCCGGCTGGGCCAGGTGATGGACGCCTTCCAGAAGATGTCTGCCGCCGCCGTCCGCAACATGGAGCAGATCAGCACCCAACTGACCCAGTGCCAGCAGATGCTGACGGAACAGGCCAAGCCTCAGCCGGTAGACACCACCAAAAAGCAACCGGCTAAGGAAGCACCGGCTTCCCAGCCCGCCGAAAAGCCAACCCCCGGTGCATCTGCGCCTGGTGCATCCACCGCAGGCAGTGCGCCATCGGGCGGAAATACTTCCGGAAACGGCCGGAAAAGCATCGATACCCTTTTTCGGAAATAACCCCCTCAGACGGGTGAAACAACAGATCCACAGGCTGCTTGGGCTCTGACAGAACCGGCGGCGTTCTTTTCCGGGACGCCGCCTTTTGTGCTGTTTGTTGCCGTTACATATCGTTCTACGAAAGGAGCTTTTCCCCATGACGACTTCCAAAAGCCACTCCCTTCGCAGTATGCTGGCAGACCGTGCCTTTTTGAAGGTACTGGTTTCCCTGACGCTGCCCATGGTGGCCCAGAACCTGATTTCCCTGGCCACCCAGATGATGGACTCGGTGATGCTGGGTGCAGTGGGACAGACCCAGCTGTCCGCCTCCTCCCTGGCAAACCAGCCCTTCTTCATTTTTAACCTGCTGATCTTTGGCCTTGCCAGCGGCGCCTGTATCCTCAACGCTCAGTATTGGGGAAAAGGAGAGATTCAGCCCATCAAAATCATCATCGCCATGGTGGTGAAGGTGGCAATGGTGGTGGGCCTGCTGCTGATGCTGGCGGTGCTGATTTTTCCCGAAACCGTCATGAAGATTTACACCCCTGACCCGGAGGTTATCGCCAGCGGCGCCTCCTACCTGCGGATTGTGGGCTGGTCCTATGTGCTGTTCGGCCTTTCCTCTACCTTGCTCTGCACCCTGCGCAGCGTGGCCATTGTCCGGATTGCAGTGGTCAACTCCATCACCGGTCTGGTGGTCAACATCTTCCTCAACTGGGTTTTCATCTTCGGCAACCTGGGTGCGCCCCAGATGGGCATTGAAGGTGCCGCGCTGGCGACCCTGATCGCCCGTACCACCGAATTTCTGCTGGTGGGCTGCTATGTTTTCTTCATTGACAAGCGGTTGGGAATGCGGCCCCGGGACTTTCTCGGCTTTGACACGGCCCTCTTCCGGGACTACCTGAAAAACGGCCTGCCGGTAGCCTGCAATGAGGTGCTGTGGTCGGTGGGTATCTCGGTCCAGACCATGATTCTGGGCCGGCTGGGCACCCATGTGGTTTCGGCCAGCCAGATTGCCTCGGTGGTCAACCAGTTCTCCACCGTGGTCATCTTCGGTGTGGCCAACGCAGCTGCTGTCATCGTAGGCAACGCCGTCGGCGCAGGCGACATGGAAACTGCCGCCCAGCGGATTGGCTGGTTCCGGCGGCTGTCGGTGGTCATGGGGATTCTGGCTGCTGGCGTCATCCTGTTGATCCGGGATCCTGCCGTCAGCTTCTACAACGTCCCTGAAGAAACCAAGCTGCTGGCCCGGGATATGCTGGCCGTGCTGGCTATCATCGTCTGTTTTGTCTCCATCACCGGTGTGGGCATTGTCGGCCTGCTCCGGGGCGGCGGAGATCCCCGCTTTGCCCTCTTCTGTGACCTGTCCTCTCTTTGGATTGTGGCGGTGCCCGCGGGATTGCTGGCGGCCTTTGTCTTCCATGCGCCGGTGCTACTGGTCTACGCCATGACCAAGCTGGACGAGCCGGTGAAGGTTGCCCTACTCACCTGGCGGATGCGAAACGACCACTGGATCAAGAACGTCACCCGATAACCCGGTCAGTTAACTGACCCGGTCAGAAAACTGACCTTTCGAAAGGAGTCAAGATGACCAAGACTGAACGTGCCCTGGCGGCCATTGCCGCCCTGGAGGAGCGGTATCCGCTGGCGGTCTGCTCCCTGACCTATGAACACCCCTATCAGCTGCTGATCGCCACCCGGCTCTCTGCCCAGTGCACCGATGCCCGGGTCAATCTGGTGACCGATGTGCTGTTTTCCCGTTTTCCCACCCTGGAGGCTCTGGCGGCGGCGCCCCTGGCCGAGCTGGAGGAGATCATCCATCCCTGCGGCCTCTTCCGCACCAAGGCCCGGGACATTTCCGCTACCTGCCAGCTGCTGCTGAACCAGTGGGGCGGAGAGTTGCCCGACACCATGGAAGGGCTGACCAGCCTGCCTGGCGTGGGCCGCAAGACCGCCAACCTGATTCTGGGGGATATCTTCGGCAAGCCCGCCATTGTGGCGGACACCCATTGCATCCGCATCTGCGGGCGGCTGGGGCTCACCACCGGAAAGGACCCCTACCGGGTGGAGATGGCCCTGCGGGAAATCATCCCGCCGGAAAAGGGAAGCGATTTCTGCCACCGGCTGGTGCATTTCGGCCGGGAAATCTGCACCGCCAGAAGCCCCCGGTGCGGAGAATGTCCGATGGCGGCTTTCTGTCCGTCGGCGGAGTGAGGGGCATCCGGGAGGATGTAAATTCTTGTGAAAACCCCTTGCGTAAATGAATGGTGTCATGTATAATAGTACCGTTAAGGGTTTCTCTGTCCATTTGGATGGGTGCCCAGCCAAAGAAATGGAGGTTAAAACATGCCTGAAGGAAACAGCGTATTGATTCTGCTGGCTCAGATGCTTCCTCTGGTGCTGATCGTGGTGATCATGTATTTCATGCTCATCCGTCCCCAGCGCAAGCGGGAGAAGAAGGTCCAGGAGATGAGAAATAATCTGCAGGTTGGCGATGAAGTCATCACCAACGGCGGCATTATCGGCCGGGTTGTCTCCCTGCGGGAGGACACGCTGGTTATCGAGACCGGCAGCGACCGCAGCAAGATCCGCATTAAGCGTTGGGCGGTTCAGTCCAACGAGACCATTCACGACGAGGTCTGATCCCTGAAAGCCTGGATGCCAGGCTGCCATATCCGGCGCTTTTTCTGCATATAACTGGTACAGGTCATACTGGGACCGGTGATATCATGGGAAAGGAAGCGATGGATGTGGCGAAAATCAAACCGACAAGATCCGGCAAAGAGCGGCGTCTGCCCCCTTCGCCTCCGGCGGCGTTGGCCCTGGGGGCGCTGGCAGGCGGCGTGGTGATGCTGCTGCTTCTTGGCGCAGCAGCGGCTCTGGCAGCGGGGATGGGACTTCCCCCCTCACTGCTCAGAGCGCTGGCTGTGGCGGCACTGGCCGCCGGCGGATTGACTGCCGGTTGGGTCACTGCCCGGAAAACCGGCAAACAGGGCCTTTTATGGGGTGCTGCTGCCGGTGGGTTACTGGCGGTGATCCGGTTGGGGGCCGGTGCGGCAATGCTCGCCCGGGGACCGGTGCCAGCCGATGCGCTGGGAGCTGTTACCCTGCTGCTGGCCGCTGCTGCCGGCGGCGTGGCGGCAGTGCAGTATCTCCCAAGACGGCGCTGATCTTTTCCGGATCTGAATACCAAAAGCAAAGGAGCGTTTACCTTATGAAACACATCAAAACTCTGAACAAAGCAAACCTGAAGCAGTCCTGCGCAAAGGGTGGCTGCGGCGAGTGCCAGGCCAGCTGCCAGTCTGCCTGCAAGACCTCCTGCACCGTCGCCAACCAGAAATGTGAGCACGAGGAGAAGTAATTTCCCCGCTGCCTGACTTCTGGCCCCGCCTCAACACGGCGGGGCTTCGTCATGCTCTGCTATTTGAATAAAAGGGCCGCCCATTGGCCCGGAAAGGTTTTTCCCATGATCCATAAGTATACCATGAATGGCTTTTACATCGTGCTGGACGTCCACAGCGGCAGTGTATCGGTGGTGGACCAGGCAGCCTACCGGCTGCTGGACTACCTTTCGGCGCCCATGGAGCCGGCCTGTCCCCAGGAGCTGCTGGACAAGCTGTCGGGTGAGTTCCCCAAGGAGGATCTGATCTCTGCCTATGAGGAGCTCTACGCCCTCTATGACCAGGGCCTGCTCTTCTCCGAGGACGACTATGCCCAGTTCGCCGACAAGATGGTACAGAGCCCCGTCAAGGCCATGTGCCTCCACATTGCTCACGACTGCAACCTCCGTTGCAAATATTGCTTCGCCTCCACCGGCGAGTACGGCGGCGGCCGCAAGCTGATGACCTTTGAGACCGGCAGACGGGCCATCGATTTCCTCATTGAGCACTCCGGCAGCCGGCGCAATCTGGAGCTGGATTTCTTCGGCGGCGAGCCGCTGATGAACTTTGAGGTGGTCAAGCAGATCGTCGCCTATGCCAGAGAGCAGGAGAAGCTCCACGGCAAGAACTTCCGCTTCACCATCACCACCAACGGTATGCTGCTGACCGAGGACAAGATGGACTTCATCAACCAGGAGATGTCCAATGTGGTGCTGTCCCTGGACGGCCGCAAGGAGATCAACGATTTCTTCCGTCCCTGCGTCAATGGCACGGGCTCCTATGACATCATCGTCCCCAAGTTCCAGGAGCTGGTGAAGAGACGGGGCGGCGATCAGTACTATGTCCGGGGCACCTTTACCCATAAGAACCTGGATTTCGCCGATGACGTCTTCCACTTCTACGACGACTTGGGCTTTGACCAGATCTCCATCGAGCCGGTGGTCACCGACGAGAGCAAGGACTACGGCCTCACCATGGAGGACATCCCCGCCATCGCTGCCGAGTATGAGCGGCTGGCCAAGAAGCTGATTCAGTACCGGAAGGAAGGAAAGTTCTTCAACTTCTTCCACTTCATGATCGACCTGGATCAGGGTCCCTGTGCCATCAAGCGGCTGCGGGGCTGCGGCTGCGGCAATGAGTATGTGGCCATCACCCCCGACGGAGACATCTATCCCTGCCATCAGTTCGTAGGCATGGAGGAATGGAAGATGGGCTCTCTCTATGACGGCAGCTTTGACCTTCAGAAGAAGGAGTACTTCGCCCATGCCAACATCTACGGCAAGGAGGACTGCCAGAAGTGCTGGGCCAAGTTCTATTGCTCCGGCGGCTGCAACGCCAACAACCTCCAGTATGCGGGCAGCGTGCTCAAGTCCTATCAGCTGGGCTGTGAGCTGGAGAAGAAACGGCTGGAATGCGCTATCATGATCAAGGCAGCGCTGGCTGCTGCTGAGGAAGAGGCAGAGTAAAGAGAAAAAGGAAAAGCGCCCCCACCCGGAGGCGCTTTTTGCGTTTCCGACGATGCTCAGGAGAAGAACAGATGCTCAATGAGAATCTTGCTGCCCATGAGAATCAGGATGATGCCGCCGGCCAGTTCGGCCTTGGCCTGGTACCGCCGGCCGAAGAGATTGCCGATTTTGACTCCTGC
>CALXFL010000094.1 GCA_944387515.1 uncultured Clostridia bacterium | reverse complement strand
AGTTGCCCACCGTATACAGGGTGGTGCCAGCCTCACCTACAATGGAGCGGCCCGGCTCCATCAGGATGAAGGGCACCTTCAGGCTATGCATCGCAGCGCAGCGCCGGATTTCGCCGGATACCTCTTCCATATACTTTGCATAGGGGAGCGGATCATCCTTGCTGGTATACTGAATTCCGAAGCCGCCACCCAGATTGAGCTCTTCCATCTCGGCGCCGGTTTCGCTGCGGATGTCGGCAATAAACTGCATCATCACCCGAGCGGTATGGACAAAGGGCTCGGCGTCGAGAATCTGGGAGCCAATGTGGCAGTGGAGACCCAGCAGCTTGACGGCCGGGGTGGCCAGGGCAGTTTTCACCGCTTCCATGGCTTCGCCGGTTTCCAGCGCCAGACCGAACTTGGAGTCGATCTGACCCGTGCGGATAAAGTCATGGGTGTGGGCATCAACGCCCGGCTTGATCCGCAGCAGGATGCCAGCAGTGACGCCCTTTTCTGCGGCCAGACGGTTGATGAGGGCAAGCTCCTCCAGTCCGTCGACGACAATGCGGCCAACGCCCTGATCCAGTGCCATGGAGAGTTCGGCTTCAGATTTGTTGTTGCCGTGGAAGACGATCTTTTCGGAGGGGAAGCCTACACTGAGAGCAGTGTACAGCTCACCGCCGGACACCACATCCAGACCCAGTCCTTCGGCCATGGCGATGCGGCACATTTCCTTGCAGCAGAAGGCCTTGGAGGCGTAGCAGACCAGGCCGTGTCCCTGATAAAACTCCTCCATGGAACGGCGGTAAGCCCGCATGGCAGAGCGGACTACATCCTCCTCCATCACATAAAGAGGCGTGTGGTACTCCTTAGCCAGTGCGACGGCGTCCACACCGCCCAGCATCAGGTGCCCTTCCGGGGAAATCACCAGATTCCTTTTCATTTCAATCCCAACCTTTCTTTTTTCTGTTTTTCATGGGTTTATATAATCTTCTCCATGACAAAATTGGTAAGCAGCTGTCCCCGGCGTTCTACCTGCTGCTGCAGCAGCACCCGGTAGCCCCGCTTTTCAAAGAATCCCCGGGCAACCAGAGAGGCTTCGGTGTGAAGCCTCTGCAGGCCGGCTTCACGGGCCAGGGTCTCGATGTGATCGGCTAACAGGGTGGCCACACCCTTCCGCTGAAAATCGGCTGATACATAGAGGTGGTCCAACAGCGATTCCTCAAGACAGAGGGTGGCAAATCCAGCGAGCACTCCCTCTTCCTCTGCGAGAAAGACCTGATGGCCGGATTTTCCGGACAGCAGATCCTCCCAGCGCTGCCGGTCCCAGCGGGCCGGTGCCCAGGCGTTGAGTTGTGCCGGAGTATAGGCAGCGGAACAAATTTGATGGACGGTTTTATAAAACAGGCTGACGACATTGTCCAGATCTTCTGGGGTATAAGGTCGAAGCTGCATAGATGTTATTCCTCCTCCGGCGAATTTTCACCGCCGGTCTGATAATATTCAGCCAGCTCCTCCAATATCTGGCGGAGGGCGTCGACACCTTCTCCGGTTTCTGCGGAGAAGGGGATGGTGACAATCTGATCTCCCTCAGGAATCTCCTGGGAGAAGGCTTCCAGCCGCTCCCGGTACTGGGTTCGGTTAAGTTTGTCGGCCTTGGTGAGGATGATGACAAAAGGAAGCTCCTGGTTCAGCAGATAGTTCACCATGTCCAGGTCCAGACGGGTGGGTGGATGACGCATATCGATGAGCAGTACCACCAGTGCCAGCTCCCGGCTATCGTCCTGAAGGTATCCTTCAATCAGTTCAGCCCACCGGAGCTTTTCTGCCTTTCCCACCTTGGCGTAGCCGTAGCCCGGCAGGTCCACCAGGTGGAGCTGCCGGTCCAGGTCGTAAAAGTTAATGGTGGCGGTTTTGCCCGGCACCGAGCTGACCCGGGCCATGGATTTTCTGCCCAGCAGCTTGTTGATGAGGGAGGATTTTCCCACATTGGAGCGGCCCGCAAAGGCAATCTCGGGCAGTTTGGAAGTGGGAATCTGCTGTTTCAGGCCATAGGAGGCCAGAAAGGAGACGTTGTGGTAATTCATGGCTCCTCCTTTACTGACGCAGCGGCAGGCCGTTTTCCGGCTGGATCACCGGCTCAGTCACCGGCGGCAGCAGCTTTTCGGGTTTTACTGGGGGCTTGATGAGTACCGCTTTGAGGATTTCAGAGACATGGCGGACCGGCACAAAGGTGATCTTCTCCTTGACCACCGGATCCACTTCTTCCAGATCCTTCTTATTCTGTTCAGGGATGAAAACGGTGGTGATGCCCATCCGGTAGGCGGCCATGGATTTCTCCTTCAGTCCGCCGATGGGGAGCACTCTTCCCCGCAGGGTGACCTCGCCGGTCATGGCAACATCCCGCCGCACCGGCAGGCCGCTGAGGGCAGAGACCACACAGGTCACCATTGTGACACCGGCAGAGGGACCATCCTTGGGCACGGCGCCTTCGGGGGCATGGATGTGAATATCCTTATTTTTATAGAAGTCCGGATCAATCTGGTATTCGCCACAGATGCTTCTCACATAACTGACGGCGATCTGGGCGGATTCGGTCATGACGCTGCCCAGCTGACCGGTGGTCTGAACCTTGCCGGTACCGGGGAGAACGATGGCCTCGATCTCCATGGTGTCGCCGCCGACGGCGGTCCAGGCCAGGCCGTTGACCACGCCGATTTCATCCGACTTTCTCAGCTGGTCATCCAGATACCGGGGGGCACCCAGAAGCTGATGGAGGGTCTTTTCGGTGATGCTCAGCTTTTCCGCTTCACCCGAGACAATCATCTTGGCGGTCTTCCGGCAGATGGAGCCGATTTCCCGTTCCAGGTTCCGGACGCCGGCTTCTCTGGTATAGCCGTCAATCAGGGCCATCAGACCGGTCTTGGAGAATTTCAGCTGGGTGCCGGTGAGGCCGTGGCGTTTGATCTGTTTGGGGGCCAAATGCTGTTTGGCAATATGGAATTTTTCTTCTCTGGTGTAGCTGCCCATTTCAATGAGCTCCATCCGGTCCAGCAGGGGAGCGGGGATCATCGAAACGTCATTGGCGGTGGTGATGAAGAGCACCTCGCTCAGGTCAAAGGGAATTTCCAGATAGTGGTCCCGGAAGGCCACATTCTGCTCACTGTCCAGCACTTCCAGCATGGCAGAGCTGGGGTCCCCCTTGTAGTCGCTGCTCATCTTGTCGATCTCGTCCAGGAGAATCAGGGGGTTCCGGGTGCCGGCCTGCTTCATGGCGTTGATGATCCGGCCGGGCATCGAGCCCAGATAGGTTTTCCGGTGGCCCCGGATCTCAGCCTCGTCCCGGACGCCGCCCAGCGAGATACGGACGTATTTCCGTCCCAGGGCTTCGGCCACGGATTTTGCAACCGAGGTTTTGCCCACGCCAGGAGGGCCCGCCAGGCAGAGAATCTGTCCCTTGATGTCGGGGGCCAGCTGACGGACAGCGATGGTTTCGAGAATCCGCTTCTTGACCTTTTCCATGCCGTAGTGGTCCCGGTTGAGGATCCGCTCGGCCCGGGTGACGTCGTTCTGGTCAGGCGTCACCGTATCCCAGGGAAGCTCTATGCAGGTTTCCAGGTAGGTGCGGATGATCTGTCCTTCCTGGGACTGGGGAGGTGTCCGGTAGAGCCGGTCACATTCCCGCAGCAGCTTTTCCCGGCTCTGGTCCGAGATGTGCTGGATGGCCTGGATGGCTTCGGCGTAGTCCATGGATTCTTCCATGGGGTTGTCGCCCTCGCCCAGCTCTTCGGAAATGACCCGCATCTGCTCTCTGAGGAAGTAATCCCGCTGGTTTTTGTCCATCTGCTCCTTGACCTGGTCGTAGATTTCCCGCTCCCAGGTCATGACAGCGATCTCGTGCTGCAAAATCCCCACCAGCATCTGCATCCGGGCAGTGAGCTCTGATTCTTCCAGCAGCGTCTGCTTATCTTCCACCTGTAAAAACAGGTTGTGGACAATCTGGTTGAACAGATCCAGCGGATTTTTCTGGGAGAGGACGCCGCTGATGATCTCCCGGGGCATATTGGGGATCAGCTCGCAGTAGGCTTCAAAGCTATGAACCACCGAGCGGGTCAGCGCTTCCGCTGCCTCCGGCGCCAGGGCGATCTCATTGTCCTCCGGCATCCGGCGGACGGTGGCGGTCATGTACTCGCCGGACAGGTCAAAATCGGTGACAGCTGCCCGGTAAAGGCCTTCTACCATAATCCGGATGGCACTTTTTCCATTGTTGAGCATCTGGGTGATGCGGGCTACCACGCCGACCTCATAGATGTCGCTGGCTTCGGGGTTTTCAATGGTGAAGTTCTTTTGGGCTACCAGAAAAATGCGTCGGTCCTGTTCCATGGCCTGGCGGATGGCCAGGATGGACTTTTCCCGTCCTACATCAAAATGCATGGTTGTGGAGGGGAAGATGACGATGCCCCGCATGGCGACGGCCGGCAGGGTGATGGCGTTTCTTTTTCCTTCATTTGCCATATTCATCTGCTCCTTTCTGTCTGTTGAGATGTGTCAAAATGGGGCGTTTTTGCCCCTATGTTCTATCAGCCTTCAAATAGGTATACGAAACTATTATACTAAAACTGTCTCCCGGATGCAATGGCTTTTTCTGTGAAAATAAGGCCAGTTCCCGGCCGCCCTGAGCGGACACGCAAGAAAAATCCCGGCAAAGGAAAAGTTTTGGCCTTTTCTCTTCATTTTTCCCGCCTTTTATGGTATAATCTATTTCTGTATCGATATCTGACAGATCCGGCACAGTCTGGCGGACTTCATCCGCGGCTGGGGAAAGGAGAACGGAAACCTTGGAAAAACTCTCTCCCATGATGCAGCAGTACCAGGAAATCAAACGGGTGCATCAGGATTACATATTGTTTTATCGTCTGGGCGATTTTTATGAAATGTTTTTTGATGACGCCATTTTGGCTTCCCGGGAGCTGGAGCTGACTCTCACTGGCCGGGACTGCGGCCTGCCGGAGCGGGCGCCCATGTGTGGCGTGCCCTATCATGCCTGTGATGCCTATGTCAAGAAGCTGGTGGAAAAGGGCTACAAGGTCGCCATCTGTGAGCAGGTGGAGTCTCCTTATCAGGCAAAGGGTGTGGTCAAGCGAGAAGTTATCCGGATCACCACCCCTGGCACCATCATCGAAAGCTCGATGCTGCCCGAGGGAGAAAATAACTTTCTGGGTTCCCTCTATCTGGCAGAGGATGGATTTGGCATCTGCTTTGCCGACATCTCCACCGGAGAGGTGCAGTTTTCCCAGCGGCTGGGCAAGGAACTGGAGCACGACATCATCGACGCGCTGTCCCGGTTTTCACCGGTGGAACTGCTTTGCAACAACCGGTTTTTCGACTGCCGGGAAGCGGAGCGCTTCATGAGGCAAAAGCTCCACTGTACAGTGGATCCCATGGGGGATGAGGCGTATAAGGAGGCGGACTGTGCTGCCCGGATTACGGGGCAGTTTGGAAAATCGCTTCGGGAGCTGGATCTCTCAGACCGGCCTTACGCACAGCTGGCAGTTGGTGTGCTGCTTCAGTACCTTCAGCAGACCCAGAAGGCGGGTGTAGAGCGGCTGACCAACCTCTCCTGCTATGACGAAGAAAAAATTCTGCTCTTAGATTACACCGCCCGGAGCAATCTGGAGCTGACTGAGACCATCCGCACCCGGGAGAAGCGGGGAAGCCTGCTTTGGGTGCTGGACAAGACCCGGACGGCCATGGGAAAACGGCTGCTGCGGAAGGATCTGGAGCAGCCGCTGGCCAGCGCGCCCGCCATTCTCCGGCGGCAGAACGCCGTAGGCGAGCTGGTTCGCCGGACGATGGAACGGGGCGACCTGATGGAAGCACTGGGCAATGTCTATGACCTTCAGCGGCTGATGACCAAGGTGGTATATGGCACCGTCAATCCCCGGGAGCTGCTGGCGCTGGCTACGACTGCCTGCCACCTGCCAGGTATTAAGCAGATTCTGGAAGGCTTTGAGTCCCCCCTTCTCCGGGAGCTCTGGGAGCGGATGGATGTGCTGGACGGGATACGGGATCTGATTGAGCGGGCTATTGACCCGGAGTGTCCCATTACCCTCAAGGACGGCGGCGTTATCCGGGAAGGCTTTGATGCACAGCTGGACGAGCTCACTGGCCTTCGAAAAAATGCCCGGGGCTATCTCACCGCCATTGAGGAACGGGAGCGGGAACGCACCGGCATCCGCAACCTGAAAATCGGATATAACCGGGTATTCGGTTATTATATTGAGGTCACCAAGTCCAACTTGGACCAGGTGCCGGAGGATTACATCCGCAAGCAGACCCTGGTGGGCGGAGAGCGGTTCATTACCCCTGAGCTGAAAGAGCTGGAGACCAAGGTCCTTTACGCCACCGAAAAGCAGGTGGCACTGGAGATGCAGCTTTACGATCAGGTACGGGGACAGGTGCGGGCCCAGCAGGAAGCCATCGAGCGGACGGCTGCCGTCTGTGCCCGGTTGGACGTGCTCTGCTCCCTGGCGCAGGCAGCAGCAGAAAACAGATATGTCTGCCCCACCATCACCCTGGGCGGTGGTATTCAGATTATCGGGGGACGTCATCCGGTGGTGGAAGCCATTAACCGGGAATCTCCCTTTATCCCCAATGACACCCTGCTGGACACTGGAAAAAACCGGATGGCCGTCATTACCGGCCCCAATATGGCCGGTAAATCTACCTATATGCGGCAGGTGGCCCTCATTGTCATCATGGCACAGATGGGCTCCTTTGTACCGGCGGATTCGGCGGATATCGGGCTGGTGGACCGGATTTTCACCCGGGTGGGTGCTTCGGATGACCTGACGGCGGGACAGTCCACCTTTATGGTGGAGATGACCGAGGTAGCGAACATCCTTCAGAATGCGACTCCGAACAGCTTGGTGATTCTGGATGAGATTGGCCGGGGCACCTCTACCTTTGACGGTATGAGCATTGCCCGGGCGGTAGTGGAATATCTGGTGGCAGAGAAAAATCTGGGCTGCAAGACCCTGTTTGCCACCCATTACCATGAGCTGACCGAGATGGAAAACCAGTATGAAGGCGTGGTCAATTACAGCATTGCCGTCCGGAAAAAGGGCGATGACATTATCTTCCTGCGGAAGATCGTCCGTGGCGGCGCCGACGACAGCTACGGCATCGAGGTGGCCAAGCTGGCAGGTCTGCCCCAGAAGGTCATCCGCCGGGCTCATACCATTCTGGAAGGGCTGGAAGCCCAGACCGCCCGGCCCGTGGAGCAGAAAGCTCCGGAAGTACAGGTGTCCCTGGCGGATCAGGCAGGGGAGAAGGTCTTAAAGCAGCTGCGGCAGCTGGATCTGGATTCTCTCACACCCCGGGATGCACTGGATACCCTTTATGAACTGCGTCAGATGCTTTAATGTTCAGATTTGGAGAAAGGAGAGTCTATGGCTGTGATACAGGTTCTCCCCCGGGAGGTTTCGGAGCTGATTGCTGCCGGTGAAGTCATCGAGCGGCCGGCTTCCATTATCAAGGAACTGGTGGAAAACGCTATCGATGCCGGTTCTACTGCCGTCACGGTGGAGATTCAGGGCGGCGGCATCCGGTATATCCGGGTTACCGATAACGGCTGTGGAATGTCTCGGGAAGATGCGCCCCGAGCCTTTCTCCGTCACGCTACCAGCAAGGTAGGTACTGCGGAGGATCTGGATCACATCGACACCCTGGGCTTTCGGGGAGAGGCGTTGGCCTCTATCAGCGCTGTCGCCCATTTGGAGGTGCTGACCCGTCCCGCCGGGGAGGATGTGGGCACCCGGGTGAAGCTGAGCGGTTCGGAACTGGAAGAGGTGGAGGACTGCGGCTGTCCGCCCGGTACCACCATGGTGGTACGGGATATCTTTTATAATGTCCCTGCCCGGCTGAAGTTTCTCAAACGGGATGTGACCGAAGGAAATGCGGTGGCGTCCATTGTGGATAAGATCGCCCTTTCCCATCCGGAAATCTCCTTTCAGCTGATCCGGGACGGCAAAATGCTCTACCGGACGCCGGGAGACGGCGAGTTAATGGGAGCAGTGTATACCGTACTGGGGCGGGAATTTGCCCGGTCTATGCTGCCGGTGGACTATGAGCTGGGAAACATCAGCGTTACCGGTTTTATCTGCCGTCCCATGGGGGCCAGAGCCAAACGCTCGATGCAGCACTTTTTCATCAACGGCCGGTATACCCAGAGCCGCACCTGTCAGGCTGCTTTGGAGCGGGGTTACGATGGCTCCATGATGACAGGAAAGTTTCCCACCTGTGTCCTTCAGTTGAAAATGCCCAGCGATCAGGTGGATGTCAACGTCCATCCGGCCAAAATCGAAGTGCGGTTTGTGGACGAAAAGGCGGTATTTGACAGTGTGTATTTTGCTGTCAAAAGTGCACTTTCCGCTGAGGAACAGCTGACAGCGCCGGCAGTGCGCCATCCGGCACAGGAGCCGCTTTCCTCCCTGACACCGCCTTTTTCGCCAGTTAAGAAGACAGAACCGCCTTGTGAGGCCGAGAGGCCGCAGCCGTCTGTGCCGGCGTTGTCCACTTCTCCGGGAAAGATACCGGTGGAGGAGAAGCCTGCACCTCCGGCTGAACCAGAGCCTGGCGCTCGGATTCAGGTCAAGGAGGAATGGCTCCCTCCTCACCGGACAGAGGTGAAGCTGGATGTGGAGCCGGATCCGGAGGACTTTTT
>CALXFL010000093.1 GCA_944387515.1 uncultured Clostridia bacterium | reverse complement strand
TTGGCGCATCGTGCGCCAACTACTAAAAAATAAAAAGCGCGGCCCGCAGGCCGCAAGATACCTTCCTGACCAGTCCCATCCCGGCCATTCCATGGCCGGGAACTTAGCGGTCTTCATATTACTTTGTGCAACTTGCTAACCCGATTTCCTTTTTCGACAGTCTGAAAGGACGCCTTTAAGGCGTCCTTTTCTCATCGCTGCGTTATTCCAGACGGGCCATTGCACGGGAGAGCTGCATCAGCTGCCAGTCTTTTTTACCGGCAGGCGCAGCAGATTGTTTTCCCGCCGGTCTTTTTGAAAAGCCAGGTCATAGCAGTAGCGGATGATGTCTCTCCGCTTGACGATGCCGATGAAGACACCCCGGTCATCCACGACCGGCACAAAATTCTGGGTCATGGCGGTGTTCACCAGATCCTGGATGTTGGTGTCGATGCGGACAGCCCGGTTGGTGATCCGGCGGGGGATCTCGGAAAGGGGCTGGTTCTCGGCCTTTTTGATGTCCAGGGCGTAGTGGTTCTTGATTTCCCAGAGCAGGTCTCCTTCGGTGATGGTGCCCACATAGTGGCCCTCCCGGTCGATGATGGGGATGGCGGAATACTTGTGGTACTCCATCTTTTCCAGAGCCTGCCGCAGCGTATAGTCCTCGTAGAGGTAGGCGACTTCTTGTTTCAGGGTGATAAAATGCAGAATATTCATATGCTGCACCTCCGTGTGGCACATGGTGATGTCAGAAAAGGGGTTCTTGCTTACACCTTCATTATACCACAGACGGCTCCCCAACAGGATAACTTTTTTATGGAAGTTCGTAAATACTTCGTTAAGTTTTCAAGGGTTTTTTATGGAAAACTCTGTCTGTTACATCAGGGGAGCAAAGACCCGCAGCAGCGACTGCACCACCCGGCTGGGGAACCGGACCTTGCGGCAGGTTTCCAGGGTGACCTGTCCGGATACTGCCTGGGTGGCGAGGAAATCCTCCTTCAGGTCCTTCAGGCAGGCGCAGCCGTACATCCAGGTGGCGCACTCAAAGTGGAGGTACAGGCTCCGGTAATCCAGGTTGATGGTGCCCACCACGCCGTAGCAGTCGTCCACCACAAAGGATTTGGCGTGGATGAAGCCGGGGGTGTACTCGAAGATTTTGACACCGGCCTGGATCAGGGTCTTGTAGTAGGCCCGGGTGACGGCGTGAACATACCACTTGTCCGCCACATGGGGGGTGATGATCCGCACGTCCACACCGCCCTTGGCGGCCCGGCAGAGGGCTTCAATCATCTCGTCCGAGATGATGAGGTAGGGGGTGGTGATGTAGACATACCGTTTTGCCCGGTTGATGAGGTTCATGTAGACGGTTTCGCCCACTGCCTCGTCGTCCAGCGGACTGTCGGCGAAGGGAATGACAATGCCGTCATCGGGCATCCGCCGTTCCAGATGGGTGCTGGGGCGGTAGCGCTCGTAGTCAGTTTCCTGATTGTCCCGGATGTAGTCCCACATGGAAAGGAACATCACGGTCAGGTTCCAGACGGCCTCGCCCTTCAGCAGGATGGCGGTGTCCTTCCAGTGGCCGTGCTTGGGGTAGGCGTTGATGTATTCATCGGCCAGGTTGATGCCGCCGGTGAAGCCGGTGTGGCCGTCGATGACGCAGATTTTCCGATGGTCCCGGTTGTTGAGCCGGGAGTTGAGGACCGGGATGAAGGGGTTGAAGACACAGGTGTGGATGCCCTGCTTTTCCAGCTGGCGGGCATAGTGGGCGGGCACCGTCATGATGCTGCCCATGTCGTCGTAGATGAGCCGCACGTCCACGCCCTCTGCCGCCTTGCGCACCAGGATTTCCCGGACAGTGTTCCACATGATGCCTTCCTCGATGATGAAGTACTCCATGAAGATGTAGTGGCGGGCCTTTTCCAGCTCTTCTACCATCCGCTGGAACTTCACCTCACCTAAGGGCAGGTATTCCACCGTGGTGGTCTGGGAGAGGGGAGCGCCGGCATACTGCTGGATGTACCGGGCCTGGATGGCGGCCTGGGGGTCCTGCTGCTCCAGCGTCTTCAGCAGGGCGTCAGACGGTTTCAGCACCTGCTTCATCTTTTCCGAGATGGCAGAGAGCTTTTTCCGGGAGTGGCGGGACAGCCGCCCGGTGCCGAACATCAGGTAGAAAAAGCCGCCGAAAACGGGTACCGCCATGATGGGGATGATCCAGGCGATTTTGTAGGCCGGATCGCTGGTCTGTCCCACCATCCGCACCACTACCACGATGCTCAGCAGGATGCTGAAGGCGTAGAAGTAGCTGAAGTAATTCTCAAAGCGCAGGATCATGACAATGAGAAGGGTCAGCTGAAGGATCATCAGCAGGGCGGCGATGACCATTCGGTGAAAGACAAATTTGAGGATTTTTTTCATGGAAGAACCTCCCTTTATGCTATCGGACCGAGATTTTCCGTTCCCGGAGCCGGCGGGCGACCGTCTCCCGCAGCAGGGTGTAGAGCACCGAGCAGAGGGGGATAAAGAGCAGCATACCGGCAATGCCCATCAGGCTGCCGCCCAGAGTTACCGCCGCCAGCACCCAGATGGAGGGGAGGCCGACGGTGCTGCCCACCACCCGGGGATAGATGAAGTTGCCCTCCAGCTGTTGGAGCACCAGAAAGAGAACGATGAACCAGAGCGCCTTGACCGGGTCCACCATCAGGATGAGGAAGGTGCCCACGGCACAGCCCAGAAAGGCGCCGAAAATGGGAATCAGGGCGGTGAAGGCCACCAGCACCCCGATCAGCAAGGCATAGGGGAATCGGAGCACTGTCATGGCCAGGAAGAACATGGAGCCCAGGATGAGGGCCTCCAGGCACTGGCCCGACAGGAACCGGGAGAAGGTATCGCTGGACAGGGAAGCCACCCGGAGCGTCCAGTCCACCTTGGCCCGGGGCAGGAAGGCGTAGAGCACCTTGCGGATATGGAGCCCCAGCCGCTCCTTCTGAAGCAGCAGGTAAAGGGCGAAAACCAGCCCCAGAAAGAAGCTGACAATGCCGCTGACCAGCGAGCTGGCAGCGCCGAAGGCAGAGGAAAAGATGCCGCTGTCCTTGATAAAGTCAAAGATGGTCTGGGCCAGCTCCTGCCAGTTGAGCCGGAAGGAGGTCAGCAGATCCGCCGCCTCGGGATACTGGGCCACCAGCTGGTCGGCCAGCTTCTGCACCTCCGCCCAGAAGACGGGGGCCACCTTCTGAAGGGTGGAGAAGGTCTGGGCCAGCTCCGGCACCATCAGGAAGATGACGATGAAGACCACCGCCGCCATCAGCGCCAGGGTGAGAATCAGGGAAATCGGGCGCTTCAATCGGTCCAGCAGCCGCAGGGCCCGTCCCGCAGCAGAGGGCAGACCCTTCTTTCCTGACATTTGCAGCAAAGCCCGTCCGGGGAAAAGGGTGCGCTCCAGAAAGCGCATGGGGACGTTGAGAATGAAGGCGATGCAGCCGCCCAGCAGAAAGGGGGAGAGTAGGCTCATCAGCCAGGCAAAGCCCTGCTGCAGGATGGTGAAGTGCTGTAGGCTGTAATTGAGCAGCACCCCGAAGGCGGTGAGGCCAGCCAGAATCCGTACGGTTTTTCGATCAAATTGCATGTTTATTCCTTCCTTCATAGCCCTTTGGCGGAGGGCATCGTCAGGGCGGGCTGTCCGGTATCCCGGACAGGTAGTTGGTATTTTTATCTATTATAGCGGAAAAAAGGGGATTTGTCATCTGTTCCCTGACGAAAGAATAGAAAATACAGCCTTTTCACCATTTTGTATCTCCTCTTTCGGTGTCTTTGTAAAAAATTCACCCATTTTGAGTGTGGGCAAAAAAGACAGCATCGCTTATAATAAAAGTGAGGAAAGCAAAACCTTTTCCCGGAATGGATACTCCTCTCCTCCCTGTTTTGCTCCTCCCGGTGACAGCCGGTACATTTGTGGTTTTGCTGGGAGGCCCCTCCCTGGCTTAACCAATATCCCGCGAAGGTCCGGTAGGAAACTGCCGGGCCTTTGTTATACCGTCATCTTTTATCATATAAACCAGAGAAGTTTGTAATTTCTGTCTAAACCGACAAATTTTGTCAACAAACCAAAAAGAAATCTTGAAAAAATTCTCCTACATATTATAATGGCACATGGAACATCTTAAAAAAGGAGCTTTTTGTATGGAGTATGGATTTTTGCTGGATCTGGCACTGATTCTGGTGAGCACCAAGATTCTGGGACTCATTACCCGCCGGTATCAGATGCCCCAGGTGGTGGGCGCCCTATTGGCCGGTCTGCTGCTGGGACCTGCCGTGCTGGGTGTTTTGCAGCCCTCGGACTTCCTCACCAGCATTGCAGAGCTGGGCGTTATCGTCATCATGTTCTCTGCCGGTATGGATACCAACCTGCAGGACCTGAAGAAGACCGGTAAGGCTGGCATGATCGTAGCCTTCTGCGGCGTGCTGGTTCCGCTGGCGCTGGGCACCATCCTGATGATCTTCTTCAACCGGGGCGAGCTCTCTTATCCCGGCAACAAGCTGCTGCAGAACATCTTCATGGGCACCGTCCTCACCGCTACCTCTGTGAGCATCACGGTGGAAACCCTGAAGGAGATTGGCAAGCTCTCCACCCGGGTGGGCAACACCATCCTGGCGGCAGCCCTCATCGACGATATCCTGGGTCTGGTCTGCCTGACCATCGTCACCAGTATGGCCGGTGCCGATGTTAACGTGGGTATCGTACTCTTGAAAATCCTGCTCTTCTTTGTCTTTGCCGCCGTGGTGGCAGTGGGCGCGCTCTGGCTGTTTAAGTGGTATGACCAGCGGGTGGAGGACCGCAACCTCCGCCGGTTCCCGGTACTGGCCTTCGTGCTCTGTTTGCTGATGGCCTTTGCCGCTGAGGAACTGTTCGGCGTGGCCGACATCATCGGCGCCTTTGCCGCTGGCCTGATTGTAGCCAACACCTCCAAGGGCAACTACATCGCCAGCAAGTTCTCGCCCATCTCCTACCTGCTGCTGACCCCGGTGTTCTTTGCCAACATCGGCCTGAAGGTAGAGCTGCCCAAGATGAACGCCACCATCGTGATTTTTGCCGTGCTGCTGGCTGTGGTAGCCATCGGCTCCAAGCTCATCGGCTGCGGACTGGGCGCCAAGTTCTGCGGCTTCCATCTCCGCCAGTGCGTGCAGGTGGGCTGCGGCATGGCCTGCCGTGGTGAGGTGGCGCTGATCGTGGCCAACAAGGGTATGGCCATGGGGATGCTGAATCCGGTCTTCTTTGGCCCCATCATCATCATGGTGGTTTGCTGCGCCGTGCTCACCCCCATCATGCTGAAGTTTGCCTTCAAGGGCGATTCCGCCTACGACGGCCTGCACCAGAGCGATCTGGTGGACAGCCTGGAGCAGCGGGAGCAGCTGGATGTGGTGGCCCAGCAGCTGCTGGAGGCCGAAAAACAGCTGCGCCGCAGCGACGACGACTGATCCTACAAAAAACGCCTTCCGGGTGAACCGGAAGGCGTTTTTTTAGTGTTCCCGCATCCAGCGGCCGCCCCGGCTGCACCAGAAGAAGGTAGCCGAGCTGCACAGCCAGGTGAGGGGATAGACCCAGTAGACGGCCTGAATGCTCTGGGTGAGGGGCACGGCCACCCAGAGGAAGGCCACCCGGACGATGCACCAGAACAGCATCATGACCAGCATGGGCACCATGGCCCGGCCGGCGCCCCGCAGGATGGCGGCCATGGCGTGGGAGTAGGCCAGCAGTCCGAAGAAGAGGGCGGAGGTGCGGGCCTTTTCCACGCCGAACCGGATGACCTCGGGGGTGGAGTCGAAGGTAGCGATGAGCTGGGGGGCCAGAATGAAGACGCCGACGCCCACAGCCGCCGCCATGATGACGGTGGCGGCTACGCCGAACCGGGCGCCCTTGGCGGCCCGCTGCCGGTCATCTGCGCCCAGGTTCTGGCTCACAAAGGTGGTCAGCGCCATGGTGAAGCTGGTAATGGGGAGGAAGCCGAAGCCCTCAATTTTGGAGTAAGCGCCCACGCCTGCCATGGCCATTTCACCGAAGGCGTTGACGTTGGCCTGCACCACCAGGTTGGCGAAGGCGATGATGGAGTTCTGGACGCCGGAGGGCAGGCCGAACCGGACAATCTGCCGCAGCATCGGCCAGTCAAAGCGGATAGCCCGCAGGGAGAGGCGGTAGCTTTCCCGGGTGCGGAGCAGCCGCGCCATGCAGAGGCCGGCGCTGAGCAGCTGGGAGATGCCGGTGGCGATGGCGGCGCCCGCCACGCCCCAGTGGAACAGGGCGACGAACACCAGGTCCAGCACCACATTGACCACCGAGGAGATCATCAGATAGTAGAGGGGGTGCTTGCTGTCGCCGATGGCCTGCAGGATGCCCACGAAGATGTTGTACATGACCACGCCCAGGGAGCCCCAGAAGTAGAGCTGAAGGTAGGTCACCGAATCGGCCATGACGGCCTCTGGCGTGTCCACCCAGCGGAGAATGGTGGGGGAGAGCCCGACACCGGCCGCTGTCATCAGGACGCTGGCAGCCAGGCCCATGGCGGCGGTGGTGTGGATGGCGGTCTGCATCCGGGGGGTATCACCGGCGCCGTAGTACCGGGCGATGACCACTCCGGCGCCCAGCGAAAGACCGTTTAAAAAGCCCACCAGCATGAAGATCAGGTTGCCCGCCGAGCTGACGGCGGCCAGTGCGTGGCTTCCCAGCAGGTTGCCGACGATGAGGGAGTCAGCGGTGTTGTAAAGCTGCTGGAACAGGTTGCCCAGAAAGAGGGGAAGGGCAAAAAAGGTAATGCGCTTCCAGATGGTGCCCTGGGTCATAGGCACAGAGATGTCTGCCATGTTGTCAATACGCCTCACTTGTTTCGTCCACAGACGGAAATAACGGGCTGTCCCCCACCGGGAGACTGCCCGTTCCCATTATAGTCCATTTTCCGTTCTGCTGCAAGAGGGCGCCCGGTCAGGCCGCCGGAAAGAGGGCCAGCAGGGATTTCCCCCGGGCCAGATGGCGGCAGAGGGCGCTGCGGCAGCGGTCGTACCGGGCAAAGCAGGCCTTCGCCTCCTCCACATTGTGGTAGACCTTCCAGGGGCCGGTGAGCAGTGCGCCCCGGCCGCCCTGCTCCACAAAGGAGCGGATGTCTGCGGGCGGATAGCCGAGAAACGCCCCGATTTCATGGGGGAAGGACTCCTCTCTCAGCCGCTGGCGGAGCTTTCCCAGCCGCTCCGGCAGGGATGCCGGATATCCGGCTCCATCCAGCAGCGCCGCCACTTCGGGCTTTGCCAGATGGTCCTCCAGCTGCTTTTCCCGGTACACCAGCACAAGCAGGCTCTTTTCACAGCTGCACACCACCTCCAAAGCGATGCCCCGCACCGCCATCTCCTGCCGGTAGCGGTTCAGCAGAGCGTCCCACTGGGGAAAGCGGGCTTTGGAGACCGAGATCAGGTTGGCGGGCTTGATGCCGGCCAGAGCGGGGGCGGCGTGAAAGGCCAGAAGCTGTTCGAAGGTGGAGAAGGGCATGGTCGGGCACTGCAAGGGGATTCCTCCTTTTCAGATGGGTTGGTTTTTGGGGTTGTGGGGACAGGCGGCGCAGGCGCCTCCGCAGTGGAGCTCCAAAAGTTCCCGCAGGGCACAGGAGCTGCTGGAATGACAGCGGGCCACCAGGGCGTTGGAGCGCTGGGCAGCTTCGGCGGCACAGGTCACCATTTTATGGGAGACGGTACTGGTAAAGAGAATCACCAGATCCGGGGAGCCGATCTGCTTTTTGAAATCGGCGGGCATTTTGGTGAAGACCTTGGCCCGGCAGCCGTAGGATTTGCAAAGGGACTTGTACTGCCGCTCCATTCGTTCATTTCCGCCTACAATGACGATGCTCATGAAAAAGCTCCTTTCGGTGGGCACGATGTTAGCATAGACTAACCATGAAACACAAGAAGTTAGCATTGACTAACCAGATAGTACCATATCAGCCCCGGTCTGTCAACCACCTTTTGCATTTTCAGGCAAAACGGGCCGTTTTTCTGTCCGAACCGGCTTTCCGCTGGCCGGATGGAGTGGAATGAGGGGAAGATGACATTTTTTTGAAAAAGGAAATTTTTTTCAGGAAACCCATTGACAAAATCGATTAGCAGTGGTAAACTACATACCGTACGAGAGGTTAGCGGGTGCTAATCTCTCTCGGGTACCAGGATCTGGCAGCCAGAGCTTGGCGCCAGGCCGAGCGAGCCGTATTTTTTTGCGGCAGAGTTACCCAGGCCTAACTTTCATGGAAGGAAAGGTGAACCGATGACAAGAACGATGACAGGATTGGGCAGCGTTCCTGCCCGGACTGATGAGGTAAAGGAGTTGAAGACGATGACACTGGCAGAGGCACAGGCAGGACAGGAGTACATCATCCGGGAGATTGACACCGAGGATGAGGAGCTCAACGCATTCCTGTTCTCGCTGGGCTGCTATGCAGGGGAGCCGATTACCGTGGTTTCCCGGCTGAAGGGCGGCTGTGTCGTCTCCATCAAGGATGGCCGCTACAACATCGACAACCAGCTGGCCGCCGCCATTCTGATTTAAAGCCGACATTCCGGCAGACAAGAGGCTTTGTCCCCACTGCCGGATCTTTTTTCGGGTCGTGGTTAGCGTAAGACAACTAAAGTTTGCCACAGACAACGGGTATACGGGGCTCTGTCCCCATAATAAGGAGGAAACAAGCTATGAGAATTGCCCTGACCGGCAACCCCAACTCCGGCAAAACCACCATGTACAACGCCCTCACCGGGCGAAATGAGAAGGTGGGCAACTGGGCCGGCGTGACGGTTGAAAAGAAGGA
>CALXFL010000092.1 GCA_944387515.1 uncultured Clostridia bacterium | reverse complement strand
CCTGGAAAACTGCAAAAAAGCCGGCCTTGTCAGCTGACATCCGGACACAAAAGAAACCGGCCCTTTCGGGGGCCGGTTTTTGCTTTTCGTATAGCTTACAGTTTGGAATATCCGTAGCTGTTGACCATGGCGTCGATCTTCTGTCCCTCTGCGCAGTAAGGACAGTCGGTGCTCTGGTAGATCTTGTAGTCGGGCACGTCCCGTTCATCGAAGATGCTCTCAATGTGAATCTTCTTGACTTCCGAAACGGCGCTGAAGATGGCACAGATGCCTGCGGTCTTGCCGCCATAGTACTGAACACATTCCAGTGCACGGTTGACTGTCTTACCGGTGGTCACCGATGCCACTAACAGCAGTACCCGTTTGCCCCAGATCATCTTCTGGACATTGTCCCGGAACAGCATCTGGTTTACCGAGTTGATTTCCGGTGTTACAACGGCGATGTTCTGCTCCCGGTTGATACCGGCCAGGCTGGTATTGCAGATGGCACGGGCGAGAAATGCACCGATGATTTCAGTGCCGTCCAGGCAGACGATGGTGTCTACCGGGGTACTGGTGAACCGGGTGGCCAGCTCAGCAGCGGCCTCCTTGGCCATCAGGTGCAGGCATTTCATGGAAGTCATATCGATATAGTAATTGACGTGAGAATGGCTGGTGGCAAAATGTCCGGGGATCACGCTGATGGACAGGCGGGAGTTCTTTTTGGCATGAATTTCTTTTGCTCTTGCATCCATAAGGGGTGTGCTCCTTTCATCGTCTCAGGAGAGACGCATCTGATTTAGAAGTATTATACTATATAGAATAAACTAAGTCAATCAGTTTCATTCACATTTTACAAATAGATGCCCGATTTTACCTGTAATCGTTCTCATTTTGGCGGGTTTCCTAATTTTTTCTTGCAGAATCTGTCTTTTTTCAGAGTAACCTGTCGGTCAGGTGTGGTTGACAGAGGGGAGAAGACGTGCTAAAATATTTAGCACGCTAAATATTTTGCGGCATGTTGGCCGCTCCCGACAGGAGGAAACAGAATGGAACAGAGCTTTCACCATCTGCTGCTTATTACCGAAACCCTTTTTCAGAAAAAGGTGGTAGGGCAGGCAGCGGAGATGGGACTGTTGCCCGGACAATCCAAGATACTGGATTACCTTCAAGAACATGATGGCTGTGAACAGAAGGCACTGGGTCAGGTCTTTTGTCTGGAAGCAGCCACCGTCACTGGTATTTTGCAGCGAATGGAGCAGGCCGGACTTGTCCGGCGTCAGGTTCGGGAGGGCAACCGGAAAAGCCAGTATGTATACCTGACTCCCAGCGGACGGGAAGCTGCGGTACAGGTGCGGCAGCTCTTTTCCAGCTGTGAATCCTCCGCGCTGGAAGGACTGTCCCCGGAACAGATCCGGCAGCTTCTGGGGCTGCTTGCACAGATCTATCAAAATCTCACAAAGGAAGCGAATCATTAAATGGAAACTGCAAAGCGTTATCTGATTTTTCTGGTGGGGCTGTTTATCAATGCCCTGGGTGTCAGCTTCATCACCAAAGCGGCATTGGGCACTTCACCCATTTCCAGCATTCCCTATACCCTGAGTCTGGGCTTCACCCCCACCCTGGGGCAGTTCACGATCTTTTTCAGCCTGCTGCTGGTGGTTATACAGATTCTCCTGCTCCGCCGGAAATACCAGAAAATCCAGCTGCTTCAGATTCCGGGTTCCATCCTCTTTGGCTATTTCATCGATTTGACGATGGTATGGTTTTCTGGTCTGAATCCCCACAGCTATCCGGTTAAGATGGCGGCACTGCTGGTGGGATGCGTGATTCTGGGCTTCGGCGTTTATACTGAGGTGCTGGCCAATGTGGTCATGCTGCCGGGTGAGGGTTTTGTCAAATCGGTGTGCACCGTCTTCCATACCGATTTCGGTCTGACCAAGGTTTGCTTTGATGCTGGAATGACCATCTGTGCTGCTCTGATTTCGCTGGTGCTCTTTTCCAGTCTGAACGGTGTCCGGGAGGGAACCATCATTGCCGCATTGGCGGTGGGACTGATTGCCCGGTTTTTCGGAAAGCGGCTGGCCTTTCTGAAACCCTTGCTCTTTCCGGCTTCTCAGGCGGGTTAAGGAAACCCGGTGGGGATTTTGCACCTTTCCTTTCTGGTGGAAAGTTGCAAAATCCCCGCTTTTTTTGTATAATAAAAAAAAGACACATGACAACCAGCCCGGATGTCGGGTATCCATGGAGGGACCTATGAAAATTCGAGACATTTTAAAAGAAAAACCCGTTACCATCTCCTGTGAGATCTTTCCGCCCAAAAAGGACGCCGACTTTGAAGGAGTCGTGGCAGCTGCCCGGGGTATTGCTGCCCTTCACCCTGATTTCATCAGTGTGACCTACGGCGCCAGCGGCGGAACCTCTCAGAATACTGTTAAGATCGCTTCGATGATCCAGCAGGAGATGGGGGTCACCTCCATTGCCCATCTGACCTGTGCCTCTTCCACCCGGGAGCAGGTGCGGGAGGTCATTGGCGAGATCCGTTCTGCTGGTGTGGAGAACATTCTCGCCCTGCGGGGAGACATTCCCACCGGCGCCGATTTTCCGGTTCCTAATCAGTTTCGGTATGCCAGCGAGCTGATCGCCGAGATCCGGGCGGGCGGCGATTTCTGCATTGGCGGCGCCTGCTACCCGGAAGGACATGTGGAGTGTGCCAGCCGGGAGGAGGATCTCGATCACCTGAAAGCCAAGGTAGACATGGGCTGTGATTTCCTCACCACCCAGATGTTCTTTGACAACAGTCTCCTGTATCGGTTCCTGTACCGGGCCATGGCGCATGGCATTACGGTGCCGGTGCTGGCCGGTATTATGCCGGTGACCAACAGCAAGCAGATCCGCCGGATCACCCAGCTTTCCGGCACCCAGCTGCCCATGCGCTTCCTGACCATGCTGGACAAATTCGGGGACAACCCTGCTGCCATGAAACAGGCTGGCATCGCCTATGCCACCGAGCAGATCATTGACCTCATTTCCAATGGCGTGCGGGGTATCCACCTGTATACCATGAACAAGCCCGATATTGCCGCTGCAATCTTCCAGAATCTCTCCCATGTGCTGGGCCGGGAGGAAGCATGACGGCGCTTTCGGTTTCCGCACTGATTGCCCGGGTAGATCGGGCCGAGGTGCTTCGGTATATGGGCGCCGCTGCTCAGTGCGATGATACTCTGTCCACCCTGGTGGAGGAGGCGCTGGCTGAGCTGGAAAAGGTGGCCGTTCCCCGGATGGTCTGGCGGCGGGTGGAGGTCACGACTCAGCTTGATGGGATAGGGTTGGGACCGGTGACAGCGCCAGGTGCTGATCTGGCCCGGCATCTGGCCGGTTGCCGGGAGGCCGTGCTGTTTGCCGCTACCCTGGGCATCGGCGTGGATCAGCTGATCCGCCGGGTTGCCCTTCTGTCCATGAGTCAATCGGCAGCCTTGCAGGCCGGTGCAGCCGCCCTGCTGGAAACCTACTGTGACTGGTGTCAGGAGGAGTTGGCCCAAGAGCCAGGCGCCGCCCATCAGCGCAGCCGGTTCAGTCCCGGCTATGGGGATCTGCCCCTGTCCTTTCAGGGGCCGCTGCTCCACTGTCTCGAAAGTCATCGCATCGGCCTCACCACCACCGCAGCCATGATGATGGTGCCCACCAAGTCGGTGTCCGCCATTATCGGACTGGGAGAAGAGCAGGGAGAAAAGCGTCCCTGCGGAAGGGGCTGTGCTTTTTGCTCCAAAACCGATTGTGCCTTCCGGAAGGTGGAGTAACCGGGCATTTTTCATGCAGAGGAGGGTTTCTGAATGGCACAGAACTACACCAAAGTCAGTAAATTTTTAAGTCTTGTGCTTCGCCATCATCCAGAGCTGGCCGGTATCCAGCTGGATCCGGATGGCGGATGGGCAGAGGTGGAGCCGTTGCTTCGGGGACTGGCCGCCGCCGGACGGCCCCTGACCCGGGAGGAGCTTTCCGAGCTGGTGGCTGCCGATGAAAAGGGCCGGTATGTCTTCAGTGAGGATGGACGCCGCATCCGGGCCTGTCAGGGTCATTCGGTGGCAGTGGAGATGCATTATGAGCCTGTGACACCCCCGCCGGTGCTGTACCACGGTACCACGGCCCGGAGTCTGGGCCTGATCCTGAACCAGGGATTGCGGCCCATGAGTCGTCAGTACGTCCATCTTTCGGGAGATCTGGACACTGCCCGGCTGGTGGGAGGCCGCCGTAGAGGCGAGACCGTCATTCTGGAGCTGGATGCCGCCGCCATGGCCGCCGATGGGCTGCTCTTTTACCGGGCGGACAACGGGGTCTGGTTGACCAAAGCCGTGCCGCCTCAGTACCTGACCATTTGGCAGGAGCCAGTGGGGGAAGGATGACGCTTTCGATACCTGTGTTGCCCTGAATTGGGGCTTTTCACTTCATCACCTGCCGGAGGAAGTACCGGCGTTTTTCGGGTCTGGCTCCCGGGGTACAATCCCGGGGGTTTACCCCATAGAAGGAGGATTACCATTGAAACAACTCATGAGCCAGCTGGGAAAGCGGATACTCTTTTTTGACGGTGCCATGGGCACCCTGCTCCAGCGAGAGGGTTTGGCCCCCGGCCAGGCCCCTGAAAGCTGGAACCTGACCCACCCCGACACCATCCGGGCCATTCACCGGGACTATCTGCGGGCGGGCTGTGATATTGTCAAGGCCAACACCTTCGGAGGAAATCCGCTGAAGCTGGCAGAAGCAGGGCTTTGTCCTGCCGAGGTTGTGACTGCCGGTGTCAGACTGGCCCGGGAAGCGGTGGAAGTCGAAGGGCATGGTTGGGTGGCCCTGGACATGGGTCCCACCGGCCGGCTGCTCCAGCCCATGGGAGATCTATCCTTTGATGAAGCGGTGGAGGCCTATGCGCAGATGGTGCGGGATGGGGTTGCTGCCGGGGCGGATTGCTGTCTGATCGAAACCATGAGCGATACCCTGGAAACCAAGGCTGCTGTACTGGCGGCCAAGGAAAACTGTGATCTGCCGGTTTTTGTCACCCTGACCTTTGACCAGCGGGGACGGCTTCTCACCGGTGCAGATATTCCCGCCGCCGTCGCCATGCTGGAAGGATTGGGCGTGGATGCGCTGGGACTCAACTGTGGTTTTGGCCCGGAGCAGATGCTCCCGTTGGTGGAGGAACTGACTCGCTGGGCTTCGGTGCCGTTGATCGTCAACCCCAATGCCGGTCTTCCGGTGGTGGTGGATGGAACCACCTGCTACCAGGTGGAGCCGGAGGAGTTTGCCTCCTGGATGGAGCAGCTCATTGCCCGGGGTGTCTGGATGGCAGGCGGCTGCTGCGGCACCACACCGGCCCATCTGGCTGCCCTGACTGCCCGCTGTCGGGAGATGAAGCCGCTGGCGCTACCGGATAACCGGCGGACCGTGGTATCCTCGGGCGCTATGGCGGTGGTCATGGGAGAGGATCCGGTGGTCATCGGTGAGCGCATCAATCCCACCGGAAAATCCCGGCTGAAACAGGCGCTGCGGGAGGGTAATCTGGACTATATTCTTTCAGAAGGCGTCAAACAGCAGCAGAACGGCGCGCACATCCTGGATGTTAACGTGGGACTGCCTGAAATCGATGAGCCTGCTATGATGGAGCAGGTGGTGAGAGAGCTTCAGGGCGTTGTGCCGCTGCCGCTTCAGATCGACACCAGCAGCCCTGCTGCCATGGAAGCAGCTCTCCGCCGTTACAACGGCAAGGCGATGATCAACTCAGTGAATGGCCGGGCTGAAAGCATGGACGCTATTTTGCCCCTGGCTAAGAAATACGGCGGCGTGGTGGTGGCCCTGACCATGGATGAAAAGGGGATTCCTGAGACCGCTGACGGCCGGGTGGCTATTGCCCGGCGGATTCTGGATCGGGCCTTGGCGCTGGGACTCCGGAAGGAGGACCTGGTAGTCGATGCCCTGACCATGACGGTCAGCGCTGAGCAGGAGTCGGCCCGGGTGACGCTGGAAACTGTTCGGCGCATTAAGGCTGAACTGGGGCTGCGGACGGTGCTGGGGGTTTCCAACATCTCCTTTGGCCTGCCCCGGAGGGAGCTGCTGGGCAGCAGCTTTTTCCTGCTTGCTTTGGAGGCTGGGCTGGATGCCGCCATCATCAACCCAGGAAGTGCCGCCATGATGGACGCACTGGCAGCTTACCGGGCCCTGTCGGGATTGGACACGCAGTGCGGCGGCTATATTGCCCGGTGTGCGGCACAGGCTGAGGCGCAGGCGGCTGCACCGGTTCAGGCCGCTCAGCCGGTTCGGACCGCTGCCACAGCGGCGCCGGATGCGCCCTCTTTGGGTGAACTGGCCGCTGCGGTGGAACAGGGACGCAAGGAGGATGCCGCCCGTCTGGCGGCAGAGGAGCTGAAAGCTCTGCCGCCGCTGGAGCTCATTGACCGGCAGCTGATTCCCGCTCTGGACCGGGTCGGCAAGGGCTTTGAGCAAGGAAGAGTCTTCCTTCCCCAGTTGCTGATGAGCGCCGATGCCGCCCGGGCTGCCTTTGAAGTGGTACAGGAGGTCCTGTCCCGCAGCGGAGGCCGTCGTCAGGGCGGAAAGGTGGTACTGGCCACCGTTCAGGGGGACATTCACGACATCGGTAAGAACATCGTCAAGGTTTTGCTGGAAAATTACGGCTTTCAGGTCCTGGATCTGGGGCGGGATGTGCCACCGGAGCGGGTGGTGGAGACCGTCCTGGCTGAGGATGTAAAGCTGGTGGGCCTGAGCGCTCTGATGACCACGACGGTTCCCGCCATGGCGGAAACGATTCGCCAGCTACGGCAGGCTGCACCTGACTGTCGGGTGATGGTAGGCGGCGCCGTTATGACGCCGGAATATGCCGCTCAGATTGGCGCAGACCACTACGGGCCTGACGCCATGAGCTCAGTCCACTATGCCCAGGAGCTTTTGGGCTGACAAAAGGACTGTTGCAGGTACTGGCCAGGTTGTAAGAAAGGAGCACGTTGGATGGAAAAACAAATCCTTGATGCGCTTCACAAAATAGAAGAGACTGAGCAGGTGAGGATTCTGCTTGCCGTAGAATCCGGCAGCCGTGCCTGGGGCTTTGCCTCTCCTGACAGCGATTATGATGTCAGATTCATCTATGTCCGGCCTAAGAATGACTATCTGCGGTTGGAGCCTCTTCGGGATGTGATAGAGCTTCCGCTGAATGAAGTGCTGGATGTCAACGGCTGGGATTTACAGAAAACTCTGCGGCTTCTGTATAAATCCAACCCGACGCTGTTCGAGTGGTTTTCTTCTCCCATTGTATATATGGAAACAGACTTTGCCGGCAGATTTCGGGAAATCATGAACCGGTATTTTTCCACCAAGCGCAGTCTCTACCATTATATCCGTATGGCGGAGGGAAATTATCGGGAGTATCTGAAGGGCGAGATGGTCAAGGCGAAAAAGTATTTCTATGTTCTTCGTCCTGTTCTGGCCTGCCGCTGGATTCTTCAGCAGTCCACCCCACCACCCATGCTGTTTTCAGAACTCATGGATTCCCAATTGCCGGAAGAATTCCGGCCTGAGGTGGAAAGACTTCTCGACCTGAAGATCCATTCTCCCGAAGTGAAGGAAATTCCTCGAATCAATTCCATCAATGAGTATCTGGATGCTTCGATTTCAGAGATCAAAGGAATTCTGCAAACGGTGGAAGAATCCAAAGCGCCGGATTGGGCGGAACTGAACAGCTTATTTTTGCAGGAATTATAAACTGTAGGCCTGTATGGAATATTCGTGTCGGTGTGACATTGGTGTTCCATACAGGGTTTTTTGTTTTCCGGGATCAGCAATTTTACTTGCAGGAATCTCTGACCGCTTAATGGCTTATAGGTGATTTTTGTTTTAATTTGACTCTACTGACAAAATAAAGAAGCAGTATTTCTAGCTTTTGTGATAAATTCCGATTTCAATGTTTTTCCTCAAAAATGAAATGAAGATCAAGATAGTGAGAGAAATCAAGCAAAATGGAAAGAAAACGAGAGAATAGGGTGTGTAAATTAAAAAAACTCCGATTTTCGCCTTGACATTTGATTAGACAACCGGTATAATAGTGGACGTTGTGAAAATGTTCCGTAAAGTCCCGGTTATGAGGGACGGACGTTTTGAAAAAAATTTTGGAGGTAAGATTATGACTTATATGCCGAAAGCTGCTGAAATCAGCCGCAAATGGTATGTCATCGATGCCGAGGGTAAACCCCTGGGTCGTGTGGCTGCCAAAGCCGCCCACATTCTCCGTGGCAAGCACAAACCCTCTTTCGCCCCCCATGTGGACTGTGGCGATCATGTCATCATCATCAACTGCGAGAAAGCTGTTCTGACCGGCAGAAAAGCTGAGCAGAAGTTCTACCGCTGGCACACTGGCTGGATCGGCGGCCTGAAGGAAATCCAGTACTCCACCCTGATGAAGACCAACCCTGAGAAGGCTATGATGGCTGCTGTTAAGGGTATGATCCCTGACACCGTTATCGGCCGTGAGGCTGTTCGCCGTCTGCGGGTATACAAAGGTGCTGAGCATAACCATGCTGCTCAGAAGCCTGAAGTATGCGAGTTTTGATCTGAGAAGGGAGGCTTTTTAAATGTACGATTCCAAACCTTATTTTTACGGCACCGGCAGAAGAAAAAGCTCTGTTGCCCGGGTAAGAGTGTACCAGGGTACCGGTAACATCACCATCAACGACCGGAGCATCGACGAATACTTCGGCCTCGATACTCTTAAGCTCATCGTTCGTCAGCCCCTGGCTCTCACCGAGACCGAGGGTAAATTCGACATCGTCTGCACCGTTGCAGGTGGTGGCGTTACTGGTCAGGCTGGCGCTATCCGTCACGGCCTTTCCCGTGCTCTCCTCAAGTATGATC
>CALXFL010000091.1 GCA_944387515.1 uncultured Clostridia bacterium | reverse complement strand
CAACAACTTTCCTATGAGACCTCTTCATTGGCTTTCTCCCTTGGAGTTCTCTGTCCAATATGTTTGACAAACCTACACCTTTTTGTGAGACCCAAAAGGAAAGGAAAAACGGAATTTTTGAAAGTTTGGCGCATAGAACTTTTATGGAATAAACCGGGCACAAATCTTTTCTCTCATTTTACTTAATTTTTGCAGGGATTTTTGTAAAAATATCCTGCGTATCTGGACTTTGCTGCCAGGAAAATAAGAAAATGCAAAAAATGATGACGGAATTCAAAAAAAATATTGCATTTTCCATTTGGATGTAGTATAATACAACTACGCTTTAAACAGCTAAGGCGATGCGGTATTCTGTTAGCGGTTTTATCCGCACAGACTTCCGGACAGTCTTGAAATTTTTCTAGGAGGATTGAAACATGGCACTGAAAAACGAATACCTGAAATCTGTGCTGGCTACGGTAGAAAAGAGAGATGCTGGCCAGCCTGAGTTCATCCAGGCCGTCACCGAGGTACTGGAATCCTTTGAACCCGTTGTGGAAGCCCGTCCCGAGCTGGAGAAGCTGGGCGTCATTGAGCGGATTGTGGAGCCGGAGCGCTTTGTTCAGTTCCGGGTGCCCTGGGTGGATGACAACGGCAAGGTCCATGTCAACCGCGGCTACCGGGTACAGTTCAACTCTGCAATTGGTCCCTACAAGGGCGGCCTGCGGCTGCATCCTTCTGTAAATGCGTCGGTTATCAAGTTCCTGGGCTTTGAGCAGTGCTTCAAAAACTCCCTGACCGGTCTGCCCATGGGTGGCGGCAAGGGCGGTTCTGACTTTGACCCCAAGGGCAAATCCGATATGGAGATCATGCGCTTCTGCCAGTCCTTCATGTCTGAGCTCTATCGTCACATTGGTCCTGACACCGACGTTCCTGCTGGCGATATCGGCGTAGGCGCCAGAGAAGTGGGTTACCTCTTTGGCCAGTACAAGAAACTGACCAACGAATTCACCGGCGTGCTCACCGGTAAGGGCCTTTCCTTCGGCGGCTCTCTGGCCAGAACCGAGGCTACCGGTTATGGTCTGCTCTACTTTACTCAGGAGATGCTGGCCTGCATGAAGAACGACTCCATCGCTGGCAAGACTGTTGTAATCTCCGGTTCCGGCAACGTAGCAATCTATGCTACTCAGAAGGCTCAGGAGCTGGGCGCCAAGGTTGTGGCTCTGTCTGACTCCAACGGTTATGTCTATGATGCTGAGGGCATCAAGCTGGATGTGGTGAAGCAGATCAAAGAAGTGGAGAGAGGCCGTATTTCCGAATATGCCAAGCGTGTTCCCGGCGCTGTCTACACCGAAGGCTGCAAGGGCATCTGGACCATTCCCTGTGATGTGGCACTGCCCTGCGCTACCCAGAATGAGCTGGATGGCGAGGCTGCCAAGGCTCTGATCAAGAACGGTGTCATGGCTGTTGCTGAGGGTGCTAACATGCCTTCTACTCCCGAAGCCATCGAGGCCTTCCTGGAAGCTGGTATCCTGTTTGGGCCTGCCAAGGCTGCCAATGCTGGCGGTGTTGCTACCTCTGGTCTGGAAATGAGCCAGAACTCTCTGCGTCTCAGCTGGACCTTTGAGGAAGTAGATGCCCGCCTGAAGGACATCATGGTTGGTATCTTCCATAACGCCTATGATGCCGCTGAAAAGTATGGCAAGAAGGGCAACCTGGTTGCTGGTGCCAATATCGCCGGCTTTGAGAAGATTGCCGCTGCCATGATTGCACAGGGCGTGGTTTGATTCTTTCGTTTGTTTCGGCGGGTACAGCCTTTGGCTGTGCCCGCTTTGTCATGTTGCTGTCCTGAAAGGAGAAAGTATGAATATCCAGGATTTTTCCAGCAGGTATCAGGTCCGGCTACTGACAGAGCAGGATGTAGAGGACATTTTCGCCCTTTGCAGTGGAAATCCCCTGTATTACCGGCACTGCCCACCCTTTGTCACCCGGGACAGCGTCCGTCAGGATATGAAGGCGTTGCCTCCCCACAAAACCCTGGCAGACAAGTATTATCTGGGCTTTTTTGACGGGGAACAACTGGTGGCTGTCATGGACTTGATCACCGCCTATCCCAATCCTCAGACTGCCTTTATTGGCTTTTTCATGATGAAGCAGGAGCTCCAGGGCAGGGGTGTGGGCACCAGCATCATTTCCGAACTTTGTGACAGCCTGCGCCGCCAGCAGGTTCAGGCAGTACGGCTCTGTTGGGTCAGTGGAAATCCGCAGAGCGAAGCCTTCTGGCATAAGAACGGATTCATGGAAACGGGGGTTTCCTCCGACAGGGGAGATTATACCGTTGTCGTTGCGGAGCGATTGCTCTGATTGGCCTTTGCTTTCGTTTTTCTTCTTGACAAAACGGGAAAGCCATGATAGAATGAACTCGACTACAAAGGAAATGGGTGAAAAGATGCGGATTTAATCTGTCTTCAACAGGCAAAAAATGGATGGACCGGTTTCCGGTCTTGTTTGCGTTGCCAGAAGCACAGATTTGACGCTGAAAATTCCCGTTTCACAGAGGACGTGGGCCTTTTATGGCTTCATGGACCTCGGCTGCTGCATGAAGGGCTTGTCAGATCCGCTTTTGGTTGTCCGAAGGCGGATTTTTCTGTATCTGCCTTCTCTGCGAGGAGGGAACCCTTTTATGCTGCAAATCAAAAATCTGACGATTCATCACCGGCGGGATCTTCGCACGGTTTTACAGGACTTTTCCTTCGCCCTTCAGCCGGGAGACCGGGCGGTCATCATCGGGGAGGAGGGCAATGGCAAATCCACCCTGCTCAAGCTGATTCATGATCCCGCTTTGGTGGAAGATTACGCAGAATGGTCGGGGGAAATCCTGAAGGATGGTTGCCGTACAGGCTTGCTGTTCCAGGAGCTTCCCAGAATCTATTGGCCGATGACGGTTTACGAATACTTCGCCGCCATTCCTGATTTCTGGGATCAGACGCCGGGAGAGCTGGCTGAAATCAGCCGGCAGCTGGGCTTTTCTACCACCTTTTTTTACAGTGACCAACAGGTGGGAACTTTATCCGGTGGCGAAAAGGTCAAATTACAGATGGCAGGGCTTCTGGTCACCCGTCCGGATGTGCTGCTATTGGATGAGCCTTCCAATGATCTGGATATTGAGACGCTGGAATGGCTGGAAGGCTTTCTCCTTTCCTGCCATCTGCCAGTGCTTTATATCTCCCACGATGAGGTGTTGATTCAGCGCACCGCTAATCTGATTATTCATCTGGAACTGGTGCGGCGCAAGACACTGCCCCGGCATACCATTGCCCGCCTTTCTTATGACGAATATCTGGACAGGCGGCAGCGTCAACTGGAGGATCAGACCCGGCAGGCCCGGTGGGAACAGCGAGACTGGGAAGCCCGGGAGCAGAGGTTCATGCGGATTCAGTCCAGCGTGGACCATCAGTTGAACGCCATCAGCCGCCAGGATCCTCATGGCGGACGACTGCTGAAAAAGAAGATGAAGGCCGTCAAGTCGATGGAGCGGCGCTTTGAGCGGGAGAAGGCCGAAATGACCCAGCTTCCTGATCTGGAGGACGCCATCATGGTGCGGTTTCCCGAAGAATGCAGTCTGCCGGCAGGGAAACGGGTGCTGGAATTTTCGCTGCCCCGGCTGGAGGTATCCGGGCGGACTCTGGCAGAGTCGGTTTCCCTGACCGTTACAGGTCCGGAGCGGCTTTGTATCATTGGCCGGAATGGCGCTGGAAAGACGACACTTCTCCGGGAAATTGCCCGGCAATTGGTATCACGGACTGATATCCGGGCAGGATATATGCCACAGGACTATGGCGAACAGTTGAATCTCAATTTGACACCAGTGGAATTTCTGGCCCCGTCAGGCAAAAAAGAGGAGCTGACACGTGCCCAGACCTTTTTGGGCAGTGTTCGCTATACCCCCGAGGAGATGGCACATCCGGTTTCGGCACTGTCCGGCGGCCAGAAGGCCAAGCTACTGATGATGAAGATGGTGCTGGAAGGCTGCAATGTACTGATTCTGGATGAGCCCACCCGAAATTTTTCGCCACTCTCTGCACCAGTTATCCGGGAAGTCCTGGCCAGTTTCCCCGGCGCTATTATCAGTATTTCCCATGACCGGCGTTATCTGAAGGAAGTTTGTACCCGAATCTGCCGGTTGACACAGGCAGGTCTGGAGCCATTTTTCCTTCCAGATTCTTACTAGGGGCTTTCTGAAAAGTCGAAATTTTCATTTTTTTCTACAGGGAATAGGGTCTGCTGTGTCAAAAATGCTCGGCATCCGAAAGGATGACTGCGCTTTTTTCCTTGCATCCCCTCACTCCCTGCGAAAAATCTGTGCATTTCTTTGTTTTCAGAAACGCCCTAATAGGACTTTCCTGAAAGCAAAGGCGTCACAGCTGGATGTTTTCAGATTGTCACCATATATTCATAGGAGGTTATTTATGCATTACGATCAAAGAAAAGTGGTGCTGATTGGCACCGGTATGGTAGGTACCAGTTATGCTTATGCCCTGCTGAATCAGGGTATCTGCAACGAGTTGGTTCTCATTGACCTCAATGCCCAGCGGGCAATGGGCGAAGCCATGGACCTGAGCCACGGATTGGCTTTTTCCAGCTCTCATATGCGAATCAATGCCGGTACCTATGCAGACTGCGCCGATGCGGATCTGGTAGTAATCTGCGCTGGTGTCAATCAGAAGCCCGGAGAGTCCCGTCTCGACCTGCTTCAGCGCAACGCTGAGGTTTTCCAGAGCATTGTAGAGCCGGTAGTCGCTTCCGGTTTCTCTGGTATTTTCCTGGTGGCCACCAACCCGGTGGACATTATGGCCCGTATTGTCCAGCAGCTGTCCGGTTTCCCCGCTGGCCGGGTCATGGGCAGCGGTACCACGCTGGATACCGCTCGTCTCCGTTATCTGTTGGGTGAGTATTTTGAGGTGGATCCCCGCAACGTCCATGCTTATGTCTGCGGCGAGCATGGTGACAGCGAGTTTGTGCCCTGGTCTCAGGCCATGGTGGGCACCAAGCCGGTGTTGGATCTCTGTGTGGAGACCCAGCGCAGTTTTGACGACCTGGAAAAAATTACCGAACAGGTCCGGGGATCGGCACAGGTGATTATAAAAGCCAAACAGGCCACATATTATGGTATCGGCATGTCGCTGGCCCGTATCACCCGTGCCATCTTCAGCGATGAGAACAGCATCCTGACCGTTTCCTCCCAGACCAATGGGGAGTACGGCCTGCATGATCTGTTTATTGGTCTGCCTACGCTGGTAAACCGGCAGGGCGTCCGTAAGATCATCCAGCTGAACCTGACACCCAGAGAGCTGGAGATTCTGCGCGGTTCTGCTGAAACCCTGGAGGAAAGCTACCGTCAGCTCCGGCTGTAACAGCCAGCGACCCGTCGGAGGGGCGGATTTTCCGTCCCAAATCCTGAGAGGAGATGGGTCATGGAAACAGGGGAGAAGAGATCATTCTGGTGGGCTGTGGGCAGCCTGATTTTTGGGTTGGTATTCGGTTACTGCTTCATTTCGTTTGGGAGTGGAGCGGTAAAATGACCTGGGTTGCAGCCTTTGCGCCAGTGAGCGAGAGTCCATGGGAGCATCTGAAACTGCTGACGACTCCGCTTTTTCTGGTAACGGTTCTGGAAAGCTTTTTCCGTCCGGGAACTGGCCTGCCAGCCTCTCGTTTGGCGGGGACGCTGATCGGAATGCTTACCATTCTGACAGGCTATTACCTGTATTCCGGTGCTTTTGGCTTTTCCCATTTGATCTGGCTTGATATCGTTCTTTTTGCGGCAGCCGTTTTTCTGGCCGTTCTGGTCGGCCGGAAATGGGAGAAACCACTTGAAGGCTGGGCACTGGCTGGCTGGATTGGTTGGGCTGTCTTACTGGTCCTCATGGTTTTTCTTACCTGGTATCCACCGGAGATTCCGCTTTTCCGGGACAGTGTCACCGGACTGGATGGGATCTGAGAGAATTCCCTGAATCGTTTTTCGGGACGGTTCAGGGAATTTTTCGTTATTTTTCCTCCCAACGCATCCGGTAGATAATCGGAACAAACTGAAAGCAGGCAGAATATATGAATGGCCTCATAGTAAAGGGATTTTTTAAAAGGTCATAGATTTGTCACAATCACAGGGGATTACCAAACAATCAGACAGATTTTACCGCACAATGACAAAAATCCAGAAATCCCTTGAAAAAGGTTTGAAATACCTGTTCAAAATCTGAAATTTATGTTACAATGTAAAAGAAACATGAATGTTGTTATGCAGTTTGTCTGTGGTTGTGGCGTCTTTCAAAGGCGTTTTCTTTTTGTACCGGAGATTTTCTGTAAAACATCGGATTTAGGGGGCATAAGATGCAACAAAAAGACGCAATCTATCAGCTGGATGGCCGGGTGCCGCTGAAAAAGGCAATCCCACTTGGTATTCAGCACGTTCTGGCCATGTTCCTGGGCAATGTTTCGCCGCTGCTCATTATCTGCGGCCTGCTGAACATTGACACCGGCCTCAAGACACAGTTGATCCAGAACGCCATGTTTGTGGCCGGTATTACAACGCTGGTCCAGCTTTATCCCATCTGGAAGGTGGGCTGCCGGCTGCCGGTCGTGATGGGCACCAGTTCTGGCTTCATCGGCACCTGCAAGGCCATTGGCGCCAGCTACGGCTACGGTTCCATTTTGGGCGCCTCGCTTATCGGTTCCATCTTTGAGGTTTTTCTGGGCTTCTTCATCAAGCCGCTGAAAAAGCTCTTCCCGCCTGTGGTAACCAGCTTGGTTATCATGTCCATCGGCCTGTCTCTGCTGCCGGTCGGCATCAACTATTTTGCCGGCGGTTCCGGTGCTGCGGATTTCGGACACTGGAAACACCTGCTGGTGGGTCTGATCGTGGTGGTCGTTATTGTGGTGCTCAAGCAGTTTACCCGCGGTTTCCTCAGTGTGGCTTCGGTTCTGCTGGGCATTGTAGTGGGCTATCTGGTAGCAATCGGCCTGAATATGGTGGACTTTACCCCCATTCTGGAGGCTGAATGGTTCAGTATTCCCAGCTTTATGCCGGTCAAGATGGAATTCCACTGGCAGGCCATTGTGGCAATGGGCATCATGTTCATTGCTACTGCTGTAGAAACCGTTGGCGATATCTCTGGTATTACCAACGGCGGTCTGGACCGGGAACCCACCAACAGCGAGTTGTCCGGTGGTGTTATCGCTGATGGTCTGGGAAGCCTGGTAGCTTCCTTCTTCGGCGTGCTGCCCAACACCTCCTTCAGCCAGAACGTGGGTCTGGTGGCAGTTACCAAGGTGGTCAACCGCTTCTGTATCATGACCGGTGCTGTTTTCCTGATTCTCTGCGGCTTCATGCCCAAGCTGTCTGCCATTTTCTCCGCTATGCCCCAGTCGGTACTGGGCGGTGCGGCTGTCATTATGTTTGCCATGATTCTGGTGAGCGGTATGCAGTCTCTTCAGCGGGAAAAGCTGGATGGCCGCAATGGTATGATCGTTGCTATGGCACTGGGTCTGGGCGTTGGCCTGGGTATGGTGCCCAGCGCACTGGATCAGATGCCTGAATGGGTGGGACAGATCTTTGCCCAGAACGGCATTATCATGACCTTTGTCATCGCTACGGTGATGAATCTGATTCTCCCCAAGGACCGGGAGGAAAAGGAAACCGAAAAAATTTCGGAAAAGTAATGACAGGATTTCCGGGGCTGTCTTCCATGCCGGAGCGTACTGCGCTTCTGGTGCAGGAGGCGGCCTCCTGCCGTTTTCTGCGGGTCGGATGCCCCCGCCCGCAGCAAGCCGCAAGTCCATGAAGGAAAGGGAATGCGCCTATGTTTACTGCACAAAACTATATCAAAGCCCGCTCCCTGGAGGAGGCCTACACCCTCAATCAGAAGCGGGGAAACGCCATTTTGGGCGGCGGTTGCTGGCTCCGGCTGGGACAGCGCAGCATCCAGAATCTCATTGATCTCTCTGATCTGGGCCTGGACCAGATCAAGGAAGGGGAGGACAGCTTTTCTTTGGGCGCTATGGTGACTCTGCGCCAGTTGGAACAGAGTGCCCCGCTCAGTGATGCCTTTGGAACAGCCTTTGCCGATATGGTCCGCCATATTGTAGGCGTACAGTTCCGCAACTGCGCCACGCTAGGCGGCAGCGTGGTGTCCCGGTTCGGATTCTCCGACATTCTGACTCTGCTGCTGGCCCTGGACTGCGAGGTAGAGCTGGCCGGTGCTGGCCGGATTCCGCTGACCGATTATGCCCGGATGCCCTACGACCGGGATGTGTTGGCCTGGATTCATGTGAAAAAGGATGGCCGCCGGGTTGCTTATGAGAGCTTCCGCAACAGTGAGACCGATATTCCGGTGCTCACCTGTGCCATGTCTGAAAAGGACGGCGTTGTAACTGCGGTAGTGGGTGCCCGTCCCGGCAGAGCTTGCCGGGTGGAGGCTTCCCTTTCGCTGAATGCCGGGGAAGAGGAATGGCAGGCCTTTCTGGATAAGGTCGGCGGGATGCATTTTGGCAGCAATATGCGGGCCAGTGAGGCCTATCGCCGTCACCTGGCTTCTGTATTGCTTCGACGGGCTTTTCTGCGGCTGAAAGGGGAATGAGGATGGAAATCAATCTGATACTCAACGGAAAACGCTGCCGAGATCAGGTGGCAGCAGACACCACACTGCTGGCCTATCTGCGGCAGAAAGGCTGTCTGTCGGTAAAATGTGGCTGTGAGACCTCCGGATGCGGCCTTTGCACCGTTCATCTGGATGGAAAGCCGGTGCTTTCCTGTAGTGTGTTGGCTGTCCGGGCAGATGGACATACCGTCACCACGTTGGAAGGCCTTCAGGAAGAAGCTGCTGCATTCGGTGCTTTTCTGGCCGATGAAGGCGGAGAGCAGTGTGGCTTTTGCAGCCCTGGTTTTGTAATGAATGTGCTGGCCATGGCCAACGAACTGACCGATCCCACTGAGGAGGAGATCCGTCA
>CALXFL010000090.1 GCA_944387515.1 uncultured Clostridia bacterium | reverse complement strand
TAGAGCTGCTTGGAGCTTACCTTGGTTTCCAACAGATTCTTGTCATCCATCTGACTCATCCTTTCCCATTTTCCGGCTTATGCCGGAAGATTACCAGCTTGCTGGCTATATAGTTGAAGATCACCACGAAGACATTGGAAAGCAGCTTAATAATCCGGCTGTCGAAGCCCAGCCAGTCCGCAAAGATCCACATAAAGCAGAGATCCAGCACACCGGAAAGCGCCCTGGCTGCCACAAAGGAGCCAATCTCCATCATCAGCGCCCGGCCACCCCGTACCTTGGAGCGGAAGACAAAACGCCGGTTGGTCAGATAAGCAAACAACACCGACACGATCCATGCCACCGCCACGGGAATCGTGGACGTCGCAAAAAAGGGGGCCAGCACCCACCAGCAAAGATAATTTACCACTGTGGTGAGAACACCAAAAATCAGATAGGAGATGATCTCCCAGTATTTTTTTATCAGTTCCTTAATTTTTTCCATGATTCTTCCCTTTCCACCGCTTTCTTGAAACGGTCTGTTTTTATGTTAGCACAAAATCCTCCTTCCGTCCAGTGGCTCCTCCGGTGTTCTGGCGAAAAAAGCAGCTTACCGCACCGTTTCCATCCATTTTGCATATGATAGGGCCAAAGGAGGGTCGTTTCATGCCAAATCCGTTTCAATTGCTGGAAACTCGCTACCACCGGGAGCTGGCTGTTCAGTACGCTGATTACTGGGCTTACCGCCGTAATCCCCAATTTGATGCCTTTGATGAACTGGGCGGAGACTGCACCAATTTCGTTTCCCAGGCCATCTACTACGCCAACGGCGTCATGAATTTTACGCCTGACTACGGCTGGTACTACCTGGATATCAACCAGAGAGCCCCTGCCTGGACTGGCGTCGTCTTTTTATGGCAGTTCCTCACCACCAATCTGGGGCCCGGCCCCTACGGCCATGCTGTCCCACTGGATCAGGTCCAGCCGGGAGACATCATCCAGATGGCCCTTCAATCGGAAGAATACGGCCACAGTGTCATTGTCACCAGCCTGCTGGACAGTCCGCCCGCTCCAGATACCATTCTGGTAGCCGCCCACGACACCAATACCAACTGCCGTCCTGTTTCTACCTATGACTATCAGAAAATTCGTGCCGTTCATATTGATGGGGTCCGGTACCTGGGAAGGATGACCGACCAGCCCCTCTCCACAGAAGCGGATGCCGAGGAAATGCCGCCAGTAGGATGACAAAAGGCTGCCACACCTTAACGGGTATGGCAGCCTTTTTTGTTGAATCAGAGAGGATTATTCCTCGTTCCAGGAGTAGAGCTTTCTCAGCTCAGCGCCTACCTGCTCCAGCTGATGCTCAGCCTTGAGCGCACGGGTAGCGTTGAAATGAGCACGGCCGTTGGCCTTGTTCTCAGCAATCCATCTGGCAGCGAAGGAGCCGTCCTGGATCTCGCTCAGAACCTTCTTCATTTCCTTCTTGGTCTCCTCGGTGATGATCCGCTTGCCGATCTCGTAATCGCCGTACTCAGCGGTATCAGAGATGGAGTAACGCATCATGGAGAAGCCGCCCTTGTAGATCAGGTCAACGATCAGCTTCATCTCGTGGATGCACTCAAAGTAAGCGTTCTCAGGAGCATAACCAGCCTCGACCAGAGTCTCAAAGCCAGCCTGCATCAGAGCGGTAACACCACCGCAGAGAACAGCCTGCTCACCGAACAGGTCGGTTTCAGTCTCAGCACGGAAAGTGGTTTCCAGAACACCGGCACGAGCGCCACCGATACCAGCTGCATAAGCCAGACCGGTATCCAGAGCGTGACCAGTGGCATCCTGATGAATGGCGATCAGGCAGGGAACGCCCTTGCCCTCTACATACTCAGAGCGAACGGTATGACCGGGGCCTTTGGGGGCGATCATGATAACGTCCACATTGGAGGGGGGAACGATCTGTTTGAAGTGGATGTTGAAGCCGTGTGCAAAGGCAAGGGTCTTGCCCTCGGTCAGGTTGGGCTCGATGTCCTTCTTGTAAAGGTCAGCCTGCTTCTCATCGTTGATGAGGATCATGATGACGTCGGCAGCCTTGGCAGCCTCAGCAGCGGTCATAACCTTCAGGCCAGCAGCCTCTGCCTTGGCCCAGGATTTGCTTCCGTTGTAAAGGCCGACAATAACGTCAACGCCGCTCTCGTGCAGGTTCAGCGCATGGGCATGGCCCTGGCTGCCGTAGCCGATAACTGCCACAGTTTTGCCGCTGAGATAACCCAGATTACAGTCCTTTGCATAGTAGATCTTTGCCATGGGAAATTCCTCCTCAAAACTGGCGCCCATATCGGGTCACCGATTATTCTATCGTCAGTTGCTCACTGCCCTTTTCCAGAGCAATGGTTCCCGTGCGAACAACACGTTTGAGCCCGTAAGGGCGCATCAGCTCCAGCAGATTTTCCAGCCGGTCGGTGGTGTCACAGCATTCCACCGTCAGAGAGTTCCGGGTGATATCTGCAATCTTGCCGCCGGCCAGCTGGGCCAGCTCGGCAATCTTGGAGCGGGTCTGATCATTGGCACTGACCTTGATGAGGATCAGCTCCCGGCTGATGATTTCCTCCGGGGTGAAGTCCTGCAACTTAATCACGTCAATGAGTTTGTTGAGTTGCTTGGTGATCTGCTCGACCTCGTTCTGCTTGTCATCCACCACCAGGGTGACGCAGGACACAGCCGGATCTGCGGTGGTGCCCACCGCAAGGCTGTCGATGTTAAATCCCCGCCGGGCAAACAGTCCGGAAATGCGGGAAAGCACGCCCGCATGGTTTTCAACCAGCACAGAAAGGGTATGTTTCATCTCGCATCCTCCTTTACAGGGTGGTTTCCAGGGGATCCACCATCGCCTCCAGCAGGAAGGGGCCTTCAGCCTCCAGCAGCCGGGTCAGGGCATTGTCGATCTCGCTGTTTTCATGGATACGGACAGAGGGGATCTGATAAGCGGCTGCCAGCTTGGCAAAATCAGGACTTCCGTCCAGAAAAACCGCTGTCAGGTTGTTGTCATAGGCTACGGTCTGATGCTCCCGCACCATGCCCAGCCGGTTGTTGGAGAAAACCACAATCTTTACCGGCAGCCGGTGCTGCACCAAAGTTGCCAGTTCCATCGAGCACATCTGGAAGGAGCCATCGCCGCATACGGCAATGGTCTGCCGGTCGGGACAGGCCGCGTTGGCGCCCATGGCAGCCGGCAGGCTGTATCCCATGGTGCCCATGCCGCCGGAGGTGAGAAAACGTCCCTGGGGAATGGCAAACTCATTGGCCGACCACATCTGGTTCTGGCCTACATCGGATACAATGATGGCATTCCGGTCGGCCCGCTGGTTCAGCTGGTGCATCAGCAGCTTGGGATTGACGTAGCCATCCCGGGGACCATAATCCGGATGAACTTTCTGCCGGACACCATTCAATTCCTCAAGCCAATCCTGCCAGTTTTCTGAAACGGCAGCATCTATTTCTTCGGTGAGCTGGCTGAGCATCAGCCGGATATCGCCCACCACCGGAATATCCACCCCGAGATTCTTGCCGATCTCAGCGGGATCAATGTCCATGTGGATGATTTTCTTTTGACGGGCCAGAACGGTCGGCGAGGGAATCGCCCGGTCTGCTACCCGGGAGCCAGCCAAAATTAGCAGGTCGGCCTGATGAACGGCATAATTGGCATGACGGACACCGTGCATACCGATCATGCCCAGACGCAGGTCATAATCAGACGGCACTGCACCAATGCCCATCAGGGTATTGACCACCGGGATCCGGGTTTTCTGAGAAAAAGCCAGCAATTCCTTTTCCGCACCGGCGCTGAAAACACCGCCGCCTGCAATGATGACCGGATGCCGGGCCTCTGCAATGGCAGCAGCTGCCTTCTTGATCTGTCCGGGGTGGCCCTTACTGCTGGGCTTATAGGAACGGATGGAGACCTCTGTGGGATAGGAGAAATCCACCTCCATCTTCTGGACGTCCATGGGAACGTCAATCAGCACCGGGCCGGGACGGCCGGTACCGGCTATGTAGAAGGCTTCCTTGAACACCCGGGCAACCTGGGTGGGATCTTTCAGCAGATAGCTGTGCTTGATAAAGGGTTCACAGGCGCCGGTGATGTCCACCTCCTGGAACACATCGCTGCCCAGCAGGTTGGAAACGACCTGACCGGTGATGATGACCATGGGAATGGAATCCATATAGGCGGTAGAAATGCCCGTAATAAGATTGGTGGCGCCAGGGCCGGAGGTTACCACGCAGACAGCGGGTTTTCCGGTCATCCGGGCATAACCGTTGGCGGCATGACCGGCATTCTGTTCGGTGCGCACCAGCACGTGCCGGATATCCGAACGGGACAAAGCGTCATAGAACGGGCAGATGGTTGCACCCGGGTAGCCAAAAATCTGGCGGATTCCCTCCTGCTCCAGACAGCTTACCATGGCCTGACTGACCGTCATCTTCAATGGACAGCACCTCCTTTTGCAAAAATCGAACCTGTTTTGAACAGGACAAGCGTTTTTCTGATACAAACACTTTTTTGAAAATTACTGCGGTATGTTGTTTATTATAGCGCAAAAAAACGCCAGCCGTCAAGGGCTCACAGTCAGTTTCATCAAAATTGCACTGCATTTTGGCAGAGTAACAAAAAAAGAAGACATATTATCTATATTTGAGAGGTATGATGACTAAAATCTCTTCTTTTTCCTGGGAAAAGGAAAAAAGCCGGCCGGAAAACCGGACGGCTTTTATGCAATCAGACGGGGTTCTGCTCATCAGCAGAATCTACAGAATACGAATCGGGATTCACCGAAAGGGTGGGGTTGCCGCTGGCATCCAGCTCTCCCTTCATCAGCTTGCCAAAGGTAGCTTCATCCACCTTTTCATGCTGAATCAGGTACTGGGCCACCAGATGCAGCTGGTCCTGATGAGCCGTCAGCAGCTGGCGGGCAGTCTCATACCCTTCCTCCACAATCCGGCGGATCTCGCTGTCGATCTCAGCAGCAACCTCTTCCGAATAGTTGCGGGTATTGTTGAAGTCGCGGCCCAGGAAGACCTCGCCTTCGTCCTGGCCATAAACCACCGGGCCCAGCTTTTCGCTGAAGCCATACCGGGTGACCATGCTGCGGGCCATCTTGGTAGCACGCTCAATGTCGTTGGAAGCGCCAGTGGAGATATCATCCAGAATCAGGGCTTCAGCCACACGGCCGCCCAACAGGGTGACAATCTGCTCCTCCATCTCCTTTTTGGCCATGAAGCTCTTGTCATGCTCAGGCAGGGAGAGGGTGTAGCCGCCTGCCATACCTCGGGGAATGATGGAGATCTCGTGCACCGGATCCTGGGTATCGCTGTAATAGGTGGTGATGGCGTGACCAGCTTCGTGATAGGCGGTCAGCTTCTTTTCCTTGTCGGAAATCACGCGGGAACGCTTCTCAGGACCGGCTACCACCTTGATGGTGGCCTCCTCAATATCCCGCAGGGTGATGGCCTTACGGCCCTTACGGGCAGCCAGCAGGGCAGCCTCATTCATCAGGTTTTCCAGATCTGCACCGGTAAAGCCGGCAGTGGTCTTGGCAATTACCGAAAGGTCTACGTCAAAGCCCAGGGGCTTGTTGCGGGAGTGAACCTTCAGGATCTCCTCACGGCCCTTTACGTCGGGGTAGCTGACCACGATCTGACGGTCAAACCGGCCAGGACGCAGCAGGGCCGGGTCCAGGATATCCCGGCGGTTAGTGGCGGCGATGACGATGATGCCTTCGTTGTTGCTGAAACCGTCCATCTCCACCAGCAACTGGTTCAGGGTCTGCTCCCGTTCATCGTGTCCGCCGCCCAGACCGGCACCACGGTGACGGCCCACGGCGTCGATCTCATCGATGAAGATAATGGCCGGCGCATTCTTCTTGGCCTGCTCAAACAAGTCCCGTACACGGGAAGCACCGACGCCTACAAACATCTCCACAAAGTCCGAACCGGAAATGGAGAAGAAAGGCACACCGGCCTCACCGGCCACAGCACGAGCCAGAAGGGTCTTACCGGTACCAGGAGGGCCCATGAGCAGTACGCCCTTGGGAATCCGTGCACCCAGTTCGTTGAACTTCTTGGGGTATTTGAGGAAGTCAACGATCTCCGCCAGCTCCTCTTTCTCCTCATCCGCACCGGCCACCTCGGCAAAGGTGGTCTTTTTGCCCATCTGCACCGGATTTTTCAGATTAGCCTTGCCAAACTGATTGAGCTTGCCGCCTCCGCTGGCCTGCTTGAACATGAAGTACCAAAGGACACCCATGCCCACGATCAGCAGCAGATAGGGTACCATGCTCCAGAGCCAGCTGTTGTCCGCTGCCCGGATCCACTCATACTCCATCCGGTTGTCAGGATTCTGTTCGTTATACTCGTCAATATAGGGCTGTACCTGATCCAGGAAATAGGCAGGTGCTGCCAGCCGGTAGGTGATGGTCTTCTTATCTTCCTTCAGCTGCATGGTCAGCTCGCCGGTTCCCAGATCCAACTGGTACTTCTCCACCTGCTGATCCTCAAACATATAGACAATCTCAGAATAGGTATAAGTCTTCTGGATCGGCGTCATCAATTTCATCAGCAGCGAGGACATCAAAACCATCAGGGCAATGGCTGCCACCATAACCGCAATGGAAATGCCGCGTTTTTTCTGCAAATTAAACCACTCCTTTCGGGATACCCCTTTTATTCGTAAATTTCCCGCTTCAATACCCCGATATAGGGGAGGTTGCGGTATTTTTCCGCATAGTCAAGGCCATAGCCCACTACAAACTCATCCGGAACCGGGAAGCAGCAGTAATCAGGGCTCAGCGGCACCACACGGCGCTCCGGCTTATCCATCAGGGTTGCAATCCGGATGGAAGCTGTTCCACGGTCAGCCAGCATCTTGGTGATGTAGTGCAGGGTTTTGCCGCTGTCCAGAATATCCTCCACAATCAGCAGATCCACATTGTGCAGGTCGATATCCAGATCCTTGACAATCTTCACAGCACCGGAGGTAGAGCCGGAACCATAGCTGGACACACACATAAAGTCAATCCGACAGGGCAGATCGATGGCCCGCATCAGATCCGCCATAAACACGACGGAACCTTTCAGCACACTCACCAGCATCAGATTTTTCCCCTGGTAATCCTGGGTGATCTGCCGGCCCAATTCTTTTACCTTGGCTGCCAGTTCTTCTTCGGTAATCAATACCCGCTCGATATCATCATGAATCATCCTGTTTGCCACCTTTCTGCTCAAACTGCACTTCCGCCGGATCCACCGACCAGCCCAGTAAAATCCGGCTGGTCCGTCCGGACGTTATCACAGTGCGCTGGTCCGCTCCGAATCCCTCTGCCCAAAAGACAGACTGGGCGTCTGCGGCTACCAGCCGGGTTTGACGTTCAAGCTGAGACAAACCCGATTCCGAAAATAATTTTTTCAGGGTTTTAGACCCGTTCCGGCCAACCAGTGCCAGCTGATCCCCAGCCTGACGGGCTCGAATTTGGAAACTACCGATTATTGTATCATAATCCACCGCAAAAAATAATAAATTTTCATAAATTTTTTTGGTGTTTTCCCAATCTTTGGAGGTTATGACTTGTAACCAAAGCCTTTTCTCCTGCCGGCAGGTCAAATCATCCAAAAAAACCAGCTGTTCGACCCGAACACCATGGGATTTCCCATCCGCAATCGCTGAAAGCTGTATTGTAACCGGTGTGACTTCTACCCGCACAGGCTGCTCCATTCTGAGGATGCCCCGCCGGACCACTGCCATACAGCCAGGACGCAGCTCTCTGCGTCCCTTTCCCTCCGCCATTAGGGCGGTCAGAGTACACACCAGCGAATATTCCCGGGGCAGGCTCCATTCCTCCAGCAGCATGAGGGCAATCCGACGCCGTACCGCTTCCGGCGCCTCTCTCAGCGGCGGCAGAGCCAGGCCGCCTTCCCGGCGGCAGTTCCCTAGCCACTGGACAGCCAGCTGATCCAGACAATCCCGGTCCTGCTCCAGTGCCTCCCGCATCCGCAGCACACTCTCCGGAAAAGCGGGGTTCAACTGTCCAAAGGCAGGCACCAGACAGGCACGGATATAATTCCGACGGTAAACCGGATCACTGTTGCTGGAATCAGTGACAAAGGACAGGCCCTGACGGCGGCAGTAGTCCTCCACCTGCTCCCGGGTGCAACTCAGAAGCGGGCGCACAATCCGTCCCCGCTGACGGGGAATGCCGCAGAGTCCATCCAGCGCCGTTCCCCGGGCCAGATGAAAGAGAATGGTTTCCACATCATCGGACAGGGTATGAGCAGTCGCAATCTTCACCGGACGGGCATCCCCTACCCAGGCACAAGCGATCTCTTCAAATAAACGATAGCGGGCCTCCCGTCCACAGGTTTCCAGGGACTGGCCCGGTTGCTGCGCTGCGGCAATATCCACCCGGCGCACTGTGAGCGGGATCTGCCGCTGGCGGCAGAAATCTTCCACAAAGGCCTGATCCCGATCGCTTTCAGCGCCCCGCAGACCATGATTCAGATGAACCGCTTCCACTGAAAGGGAGAGGACCTCCCGCTGCTGCCAGAGATAATCAAGCAGCGCTGTGGAATCTGCCCCTCCGGAAAATCCTACAACCAGATGACTGCCCTCTACCAATTCAGTGAGAAAGCAGTCCTCCAGCCGGTCAGCCCGGGGGCGCATCACGGGTCAGCTCCAGATTGGAGAAGCGGGTGTACTCGCCCTGCCAGCCGATGGGAATATCCCCAGTAGAACCATGACGGTTTTTGGCGACGATACAGACCGCTGTATTCTTTTTGTTGGCGTCCTCATTCTTGTCGCCCGGGTAGTAGTCCTCCCGGAACAGAAAGAGGACAATATCGGCATCCTGTTCGATGGAGCCGGATTCCCGCAGGTCAGAGAGCATGGGGCGGTGGCCCTGCCGCTGCTCCGCCGCACGGGACAGCTGGGAAAGACAGATCACCGGAACATTCAGCTCCTTGGCCATGATTTTGAGGCTTCGGGT
>CALXFL010000089.1 GCA_944387515.1 uncultured Clostridia bacterium | reverse complement strand
AGCGCTGGTCTCGCTCACATGGGTGTCGGCTACGCCGCCGGCAAGGACAAGGCCGATGCCGCTGCTGAGATGGCTGTTTCCAGCCCCCTGCTGGATACCTCCATCGCTGGCGCCAAGGCTGCCATCGTCAACATCACGGCTTCTCCCGACCTGCCCTTCGCCGATGCGGACATGGTTTCCCAGCGGATTCAGAAGGTTGTGGATCCCGATGCCTCCATCTTCTGGGGTATCGTTTATGACGACACCATGGTGGATGAGATGCGCGTCACCGTCATTGCCACCGGTTTTGACGAGCCTGCCTCTGCCAAAGCACCGGTGACCCCCACTGTCACGGATGTGGTGGGCGGCGCCACCGCAGCTGCAACAGCACCCGCAGCAGCTGCTTCCTCCACCCCTGCGGCTCCGTCCGGCAGCGGTGACATGGACAATATCTGGGGCGATCTTTCCAAGATCTTTCAGCAGAACTGACAGAGAACTGATGTGAATATCTGAAGAATGTCCTTCCCCGCAGCCTTACGGGGAAGGACATTTACTGTCCGAAAGGAGCGAATCGAATTTGTGCGGATTTGTAGGAATGTTTAATCGGGATCCTTCCCTGAATAATGAAACCCTGCTGACCCGGATGTCCCACACCATCCGGCACCGTGGCCCGGATGAAAGTGACTATCTGGTCCGGGACAGCTTCTGTGTGGCCTTTCGCCGGCTCTCCATCATCGACCTGGACACTGGCTCCCAGCCCTACACCTCCCCTGACGGGCGGTTTACCGCTGTCTTCAACGGCGAGATCTACAACTACCGGGATCTCCGCAAGCCGCTGATGGAGGAGGGCATTACCTTCCAGACCAACTCGGAGATCGAGGTCATCGTGGCCCTGTACCGCAAGTATGGCGAGTCCTTCATCACCATGCTTCGGGGCATGTTCGCCATCATGATCTATGACGGAGAGAAGAAAACCGCCTTTGTGGGCCGGGACCCCTTCGGCATCAAGCCCATGTATTACCGGGAGAGTGAAAGCGGTGTCATCTTCGCTTCGGAGATGAAGGCGTTCCTGTTTGACGAGTCCATGGGCGGCTTCCGGGTGGATCCCAGCCTGCTCCAGCATTACCTCACCTTCCAGTACGTCCCCGAGCCCAGCACCATTACCCCCCAGATCCGGGCACTGGAAGCCTCCCACTACATGGTCGTGGACGAAAACGGCATTCAGAAGATGGAGCAGTATGCCGATTACCGGTTCCAGACTCCCAGCGAGGAGAGCTTTGAAGCCAAGGCCGAGCAGCTGCGCAAGATCCTCACCCAGTCGGTGGAGTACCATATGATCTCCGACGTGGAGGTAGGAACCTTCCTCTCCTCCGGTATCGATTCCGCCATCATCACCGCCATTTCCAGCCGTCTGAATCCCGGCATCAAGGCCCTGACCGTGGGCTTTGACGTCTCCTCTTACAGCGAGCTGGATGACGCCGCCGAAATCGCCCGCCACCTGAATGTGGAGCACATCCAGCTGAAGGGAACCTGCGAGCAGTTCCGGGACGCCTTTGAGAAGGTGGTCTGGCACCTGGATTCTCCGGTAGCCGACCCCTCTACCGTGGCCATCTACATGATCGCCGGGGAGGCCTCCCGCTATGTGAAGACCATCCTGTCGGGCGAGGGCGCAGACGAGCTGTTTGCCGGCTACAAGACCTACCGGGACTCCCTGCTGTCGGGCCGGTTTGACCATGCTCCTGCCGCCCTGCGGGCGGTCTGCCGGGGCCTTTCCCACCTGGTGCCCAACGGCGTCAAGGGCAAGAACTTCCTGATGCGGGCCGGTGTGCCGCTGGAAAAACGGTATGTGGGCAACGCCTTCCTCTTTGACGAGAAGGCCAAAAAGTCCCTGCTGACCCATTTCGACCCCAACCAGCACTTCAGCCAGCTGACCGCTCCCTATTTTGCTGAGGTAGCTGACCGGGATCCTCTCATCAAGATGCAGTATATCGATACCCGCACCTGGCTGCGGGGTGACATTCTGGTCAAGGGTGACCGGCTCAGCATGGCCCATTCCCTGGAGGTGCGGGTGCCTTTCCTGGACCGGGAGGTCTTCGCCTTTGCTTCCACCCTGAAAAACAGCGACAAGCTGCGGGAGGGCACCACCAAATACCTGCTGCGGTACGCCTTCAAGGATTATGTGAATCCCGAAACCTTTATGCGTCCCAAGCTGGGTTATCCGGTGCCGGTTCGGGTGTGGCTGCGGGGTGAGCTCTACGAGTGGGCCCGGGACATCATTCAGAACTCCCAGGCAGACGAGTATATCAACAAGCAGGTTGCCCTTCAGATGCTGGAAGACCACCGCACCGGCAAAGCGGACAACTACCGCAAGCTGTGGGCTATTCTGGTCTTCATCACCTGGTACCGGCTGTATATCGCCGAGGCGGAGGAGACCCGCCGCCGGATCCTGGCCGGAGAGCTGTAAGGCAAAAAAACCGCCGGTCTCCCAAATGGGAGCCAGCGGAAAATTAGGAAAAGTGAAAGGGTAATGAAGGAAGTTGCATGCTTATCATAGCACGATTTCACAGAAAAGTAAAGTCCATTCCCAACACTTTGTGTAAAATGCGCACACAAAGTCATAACAATTAGAGGTTATGACAAATTTTTCGTACAGATTACTTGAAAATGTCGTTTTCAGGACAATCGGAGCATCATCTGATGCATTTCATCTGACAAAAGGAGAATCTATGTTTATCATCAACGCCAAAATCCGGACTATGGAGGCGCAGGATTTTGAAAGTGGTTTTGTCCGGTTTATAGAGGGCAAGATCACCCAGCTGGGGGAGATGTCCCAGCTTCAGCTCATCGCCGGTGAGGAGGTACTGGACGCCGAAGGCGCCACCCTGTACCCCGGCTTTATTGATGCACACTGCCATCTGGGCATGTGGGAGGATGGCTTGGGCTTTGAGGGAGACGACGGCAACGAGGAAACCGACCCCACCACTCCTCATCTGCGGGCGATCGACGCCGTGAATCCCATGGACCGCTGCTTCTCGGAGGCCGCTCACGCTGGTGTCACCACCGTCCTCACTGGCCCTGGCAGTGCCAATCCCATGGGCGGTCAGTGGACTGCCATCAAGACCAGCGGACGCCGGATCGACGACATGGTGGTGCTGGAAACCGCCGGCATGAAGTTTGCCCTGGGCGAGAACCCCAAGACCACCTACCACGAGAAAAACCAGTCTCCCAACACCCGGATGGCCACCGCTGCCATCATCCGGGAGCAGCTGCGCAAGGCCAGCCGCTATCTGGACGACCTGGAACGGGCCAGCGAGGACGTGGAGCTGGACGAACCGGAATACGACAGCAAGTGTGAGGCCCTGATCCCAGTGCTCAAGCGGGAACAGAAGGTGTACATCCACTGCCACCGGGCAGACGATATCTTCACCGCCATCCGCATCGGCAAGGAGTTCGACCTGGATTATGTGTTGGTCCACTGCACCGAGGGCTGGATGGTGGCGGACCTGCTGAAAGAGGAGGGCGTCCCCGCCATCTGCGGCCCCATCCTCTGCGACCGCTCCAAGCCCGAGCTGCGCAACCTGAACACCGCTGGCCCCGCCGTCCTGGCGGGAGAGGGCATCGAGATTGCCCTCTGTACCGACCATCCGGTGATTCCGATTCAGTATCTGCCTCTCTGTGCCGGTATTGCGGTGGGTGCGGGCCTCTCCCATGACGCCGCCCTGCGGAGCATCACCATCAACGCCGCCCGGATCGCCGGACTGGAAGACCGGGTGGGCTCCATCGCCGTGGGCAAGGACGCCGACCTGGTGCTCTTCCGGGAGGATCCCTTCCTGCCTTATTCCAAGCCGGAAAAAGTCTTCATTCTGGGTCAGGAGATCCGCTGATCCTGTCAGGCCGTTTTGCTGCGCCGGTTTTCAGCCGGAATTGCAGCAAAGCGGCCTGAATTTTTTTGGTTTCCCCTTGACATTAGTCATCATACAACGTATAATGTAATCATACAACACTGGTAAAAAGGAAGGGTATTTCCATGAGAAGTGACGCAGTAACCAAGGGCGCCAAGAGCGCCGCACACCGTTCCCTGTTCCATGCCCTGGGCATGACCGGGGAGGAACTGAACCGCCCGCTGGTGGGCATTGTCAGTTCCCAGAATGACATTGTCCCCGGACATATGAACCTGGATAAGATTGTCGAAGCCGTCAAGACCGGTGTCGCCATGGCTGGCGGCACCCCCATTGTCTTTCCCGCCATCGCCGTCTGCGACGGTATCGCCATGGGCCATGCCGGTATGAAGTACTCCCTGGTGACCCGGGACCTGATTGCCGACTCTACCGAATCCATGGCCATGGCCCACGCCTTTGACGCTCTGGTCATGGTGCCCAACTGTGACAAGAACGTCCCCGGCCTGCTGATGGCAGCAGCCCGGCTCAACCTGCCCACCATCTTTGTTTCGGGCGGCCCGATGATGGCCGGCCGGGTGGAGGGCCACAAGACCAGCCTGTCCTCCATGTTCGAGGCCATGGGCGCTTACCAGAGCGGCAAGATTGACGAAGAGAAGCTGCTGGAGTATGAGGAGAAGACCTGCCCCACCTGCGGCAGCTGCTCCGGTATGTACACCGCCAACTCGATGAACTGCCTGACCGAGGTGCTGGGCATGGGCCTGCCGGGCAACGGCACGATTCCCGCCGTCTACTCCTCCCGCATCATCCTGGCCAAGCACGCCGGTATGCAGGTTATGGAACTGCTTCGGAAGAACATCCGTCCCCGGGACATCATGACCAAAGAGGCCTTTGAGAACGCCCTGACCATGGATATGGCCCTGGGCTGCTCCACCAACTCGATGCTTCACCTGCCCGCCATTGCCCATGAGTGCGGCATTGACCTGAACGTGGACATTGCCAACGCCATCAGCGAGAAAACCCCCAACCTCTGCCATCTGGCCCCCGCCGGTCCCACCTATATGGAGGACCTGAACGAGGCTGGCGGCGTCTACGCCGTCATGCATGAGATCAGCCGGCTGGGCCTGCTCCACACCGGCCTGATTACCTGCACCGGCAAGACCGTTGGCGAAAACATTGCCAACGCCCGCAATCTGAACCCTGAGGTCATCCGTCCCGTGGAAAATCCCTACAGCACCACCGGTGGCATCGCCGTGCTGAAGGGCAACCTGGCCCCGGATTCCTGCGTGGTCAAGCGGTCTGCCGTAGTGCCGGAGATGCTGGTACACGAAGGCCCCGCCCGTGTCTTTGACTGCGAGGAGGACGCCATGGAGGCCATCAACGGCGGCAAGATCAACGACGGCGACGTCATCGTCATCCGCTACGAGGGCCCCAAGGGCGGCCCTGGCATGCGGGAGATGCTCAATCCCACCTCGGCCATTCAGGGCCGTGGACAGGGAAGCACCGTGGCCCTCATTACCGACGGCCGGTTCTCCGGTGCCACCCGTGGTGCTTCCATCGGCCATGTTTCCCCTGAGGCAGCAGTGGGCGGCCCCATTGCCCTGGTGGAGGAAGGCGACATCATCGCCATCGACATCCCCGGTCACAGCATCACCCTGAAGGTCAGCGACGAAGAGCTGGCAGCCCGCCGGGCCGCCTGGAAGCCCCGTCAGCCCAGGATCACCACCGGCTACCTGGCCCGCTATGCTTCGATGGTCACCTCTGGCAACCGGGGTGCTATTCTGGAAGTTCCCACCGGCAAGCAGTGACGACCGAGAAAAACAGGAATAGATAAGCAGGCAGGACGTGTTTCATTGGAATGCGTCCTGCCTTTTTTCTACAAAAACGCAAAAGCCTATACGCAAAAAAATGGAATATAATCCCAAAATATACTGGACATAAAGATAAAAATATGTTATAATCAAGTTGTAAAACAAAACACCATGAAGACTGCCTGAATACCTGGAGGTGATCCGATGAAACGCATCCTTTCCCTTTTGCTTCTGCCTGGACTGTTGCTGCCGGGGCTACTTACCGGCTGCGGTGAAAAGGAGCCGGACCTCTACCCCCTTGTGGGACAGACGGTGGAGGAAGCGCTGGCAGAGCTGAAGGTCGATTCCGCCGATCTGGCAGAGCAGTCTACCTCTTATATGAGCATCCTGCCCGGTAGCTATAACTGGCTGGGCCGGGAGTGGACGGTCATGCTGGGTCATAATTCGGAAACCATGATCATTGACCATGTGATCTATCACTGGCCGGAGGTGGGCCCGGATGATCTGAAGGAGATCCGCAGCATCCATGACCAGCTGGCGGAGACCTTTGAGGTGAGCGAGATCTCCAGCAACAACCTCACCCGGTTTCTGGAAGGGGATGACACCCTGGACAGCCTGGGCAACACTGGCCTGAACACCATCTTTGTCAGGGACGGTGAGCAGGTGTCCATGGGCCTCATGTGGGAGAAGGAGGCTGGACAGGGCTATGTACAGCTTTCCCTTTCTTCCGCCCTGACCGCTGAAGAGCTTCTGTCATCTGCCAAATAAAGCGAAGAAAGCCAGGATCCCAAAAGATCCTGGCTTTTCTGTGTCTGGTTAAAATGCCATCCGGACAAAGGGGGAAGGGCCTTCCTCCGGCAGTCCCAGCAGTTCTCGGCCACGGCGGACGTAGTACCGGTAGTTCTCAATGGGAACACCGTTGGGAATCCGGTGATCCAGAGCGAAGATCACGCCGCCGCCCAGCGTCTCGGCGCAGATTTTCCTGGTCAGCTCGGCTTCCACGTCGGCGATGGTCTTTCTCAGGGCATGTTTGTCGATGCCGCCCTTGAGGGCTACCCGATTGCCGTATTTCTTGCGGATTTCCACAATGTCCATGCCAGCTGCGGGCTCGCAGGGGTAGACGATGTTGAGTCCAGCTTCCAGGAAGGGCTCGATGACGGCGTTCATGTTGCCGTCGCTGTCCTGAGAGAAGAGGGTTGCACCAGCGGCATGAAGGGGATCCCACACCCGGCGGTAGTAGGGGCCGATGAACGCCCGGATCTGAGTGGGACCGGCAAGCGGGCCGGATTTGCCTGCCATGTCCTCATGGACATGAAGCAGGTCAGGGGTCAGGATGCTGCATACCCGCTCATAGACCTTGTTGGCAGTGTCAGCCATGGTGTTCAGCATGTCCTCAATCAGTTCCGGTTCCTCGTAGAAGGCGATGCAGAGGTTTTCCTCGCCCATGAGCTGACGGGGCTCGTCAAAGCCGCCAGGCATGCCGCACAGGATGAGGGTGCCTTCCTTCTGGCGTTTGGCCAGGGCCCGCAGGCCCTCCATGTCCACCCGGTCCTCCCGGAATTCATACCAGTGCTTGATCTTCAGCCAGTCTTCCATGGTCTCCACCGGATACTCGGTGGGCAGGGGAATGGTAGCGCTGCCTTTGCAGAGCTTCTCCTTGCGGCCGTACCGGTCCACAGAGAGAATGTGGGTGGAGGTTTCCTCCAGTACCCGGGGCTCGATGCCGGTGATGGCGCCGGTGTTGGCGGGGATCCAGGCATACTCTACACTGTCCCAGCCAAAAGCGGAGAGGTCCAGTTCCTCCGGGGTGGCACCCTGAGCCTTCCATTCCTTTTCCAGACCGATCAGCGGCCCGAACAGCTCGGTGAACATTTCCCGGCCGGTGTACTGACCCTGCATATGGGCCAGATATTGTTCTCTTTTCCAGATCATGCGAATTTCCTCCCTGTGGGTTGTTGATGTCAGTATACCGCACTTTTTCCCGTATGACCATGGAAGATTCTCCGATACCTGGAGAATCTTCCACAAAGAGGTGAATTTTTTGACTCCCTGCTTTTACCCTGTGGATTATGCCGTTCTGCGCCGAACCAGCCCGGGCTGGCAGATTCCCACCCGTACCATCAAAAACCACGAGCTGGTCTTCTTTTTGGAAGGCCGGATGGAGATTATGCTGGATGGCCAGCAGTTTTCCGCCCGTCCAGGGATGCTTTTTTATTTCCAGCCCGGCCATCCTCACAGCCTCCAGACCGATGACGAGGATCCGGCTCTTTTCTTCGGCCTGCATTTTTCTCCACCACCGGGAGAGGCGCTGCCATTGGAGCCGGTGACCCGCTGGCCGGACTTCCGGAAGTTCATTCCGCTCATGGAGGAGGCCGTCCGGCTCTGGAACCGGAAGGCCTATCTGGACGACTGGGCGGTGAATCTCACCTTCTCCCAGCTGCTGTTGGAGCTCTTTCGGGAGGAGGGAACCGCTGCCCCCAGTGTCCGCCAGCGGATTGGCAAAGCACTGGATTACATCCACGCCCACCCCGACCGGCCGGTGACGGTGGAAGAGCTCTGCCCGCTCACCGGCATGAAGAAAAGTTACTTGATCCGTAGCTTCCAGCAGGTTACCGGCCAGCCGCCCATTCAGTATGCGATCCAGCTGCGGCTGGAACACGCCCGGGCGATTCTCCTCAATGAACCGGTGCCGGTGGGGGAGGTGGCCCGGCGGTGTGGCTTTCGGGATGAATTCTATTTCAGCCGGATGTTCCGCAAACGGTATGGCCTTTCCCCCAGTCAGTTCCGCCGCCAGGAAGCCGGGGTATAAACCGCCTGGTTTGGGGCATCCTTCTGTCGGGAGCTGATGCAGTCTGCATGAATGCAAATTGCATGGGTTCATGCGGCCGGAACGGCCAGTTCATTTCGCTTTGGGGAGACCCAAAGCAGACAGAAAGGCGGAAGATAGATGGAAAAGCAGGACAACACCAGCGCCGTCCTTCAGACGGTGCATGCCACCGCCCAGATGGGCAAGAGCACCCTGGGCCAGCTGCTGGCTCAGAGCGATGATGCGGATTTTTCAGCGGTGATCCGCAAGCAGCAGCAGACCTACGCCGAGACGGCCCAGCGGGCCGCCCGGATGCTGTCCGAACGGGGCGAGCAGCCCCAGCGGCAGCCGGTGACCGATGCACTTTCTACCTTGGGGCTTCGGTTGGGCACGATGATGGACTCCTCTCCGGCCCATATGGCCCGGATGATGATTGAGGGAAGCGCCATGGGTATCACGGCCCTTCGTCAGGAGCTGGACCATGGTGAACCGGAGGAATCCGCTGCCCGGATGGCCCGGAATCTGGTGAGCTTTGAGGAAAAGAGCATCGAGACCCTGAAAAAGTATCTGTAA
>CALXFL010000088.1 GCA_944387515.1 uncultured Clostridia bacterium | reverse complement strand
GCTGAAAAGGAACTGGCTGACCTGAAAAAACCTGTCTGGTATGTGCAGCCCCGCTACTCCGACAGCCGGTACAGCAGTTATACCGATGATGCCGGTAAGGTGGACGCAGTGGCGGCTGTGTTCCCAGTATTCTTCGTTCTGGTAGCAGCACTGGTCTGCCTCACCGCTATGACCCGTATGGTAGAAGAACAGCGCACCCAAATCGGTACCCTCAAGGCGTTGGGTTATGGCCGCGCAGCGATTATCAGCAAATATCTGATCTATGCCATCAGTGCAAGCCTGATCGGCGGTATTGTGGGCTTGCTGATAGGATTCCAGCTTTTCCCTCGAGTCATTATCAATGCCTATCAGAATATGTATCAGCTTCCTGCCTCCTTGACTCCCTTCCGGTGGGGATACGCTGTTGCCTGTCTGGCTGTTGCAGTGCTATGTACCGGACTTTCCGCCTTTGCTGCCTGCTTCAAAGAATTGGAAGCTTTCCCCGCCAAACTGATGCGTCCCAAGGCTCCCAAGGCTGGTAAGCGCATTCTGCTGGAACAGGTGGGCTTCATCTGGAAACGGTTGAATTTCACCCACAAAGTCACCGTCCGCAATATTTTCCGCTACAAAAAGCGGGTGCTGATGACAGTAATCGGCGTAGCCGGCTGCACTGCCCTACTGCTGACGGGATTTGGCATGCACCATGCTGTCACCTCAATTGCCACCAAGCAATACGGCGAAATCTTCTTTTACAGTGGAATGGCAACTCTGGACAGTGACTATACGCTGCTGAGCCGCAGTGAAACTGCAGATTATATCCGTCAGCTGGACGGCGTATCGGAAGCACTGGTTGTTACGGCCCACAGTGAGTCGGTTGAAGCAGAAGGCATGAGCTACGACGCCAACATCTTTGTCCCAGAAAACCCGGACGCCCTCCCCTACTATATCAATCTTCAGGAACGGCAAAGCGGCAAAAAGCTGGAGTTAACTGATGATGGTGTCATCATCACCGAAAAGCTGTCTACCCTGACTGGTCTGAAAAAAGGCGATACCCTGAATATCCGGATTGATGAGCAGCTATATCAGTTCCCTATTGCAGGAATTGCTGAAAACTATGCTCTCCACTATGTCTACATCAGTCCAGAGCTGTATACCAGCGTCACGGGTAAGGAACAGAATCCCAATACTGTTCTCTTCAATCTGGACGCAGATGCAGATCAGAGTGAACTTTCCAGCATCATTCTCAAGCGGAATCAGGTGCTGGCAGTGAGTCTCACCAGTGAATACAGTGGTGTTTTCACCAACCTGACCGACAGTATGAGCATCATCGTTTGGGTTCTGATTCTTTCAGCGGGTGCTCTGGCCGTCATCGTCATGTATAACCTGATCAGCATCAATGTGAGTGAACGGACTCGGGAACTGGCGACCATCAAGGTGCTTGGTTTCCATGATAACGAAGTATCCGCTTATATCTGCCGGGAAAATACCGCTGCTTCCCTGCTGGGAATGATATTTGGCCTGGGACTGGGTATTTTGCTGGAACGGTTTGTTATCCTTACAGCAGAAGTGGATGCCGTCATGTTTGCTCATGATATTCCCTGGGATTGCTTCTTATGGTCTGCTCTGCTTACAATTCTCTTCACCCTGGGCGTCAACCTGGTGGTGCATTTCAATCTGAAAAAGATTAGCATGGTAGAATCCATGAAAGCCGTGGAGTAATCCGCACGTGTTAACTATACAGCGTATACCGTTATAAATGAACAGGTATGCGCTGTATTTTTTGGTATTCCGTCACATCAACAAATATAAAATCCTGTTCTGAACTTTTTCTTCAGATCCGTCCCTTGACTTTTTCCTGGTAGCATGATATAATATAACTACAACGAGTAGCTGAAACGGCGTAAGTCCAGTTGTTTTAGCTACTCGTTTTTCTGTAATCCTTTCATGGCTTTCCAGCCCGAACAGGTATTCCTGAAACATTCTGATTTGGAGGTCATCACATGAATAAAAAATCATCTGTCACAGCCAAAGCATCTGCCTCCCGCCTGCTCCGGGAACAAAAAATTGAAGCCTGCAAACAATTGATTGCCAAATCCAATGAACAGCTGGAATTGCTTAGGCCACAACAAAATATCTGGAAAAACATAGAGTTGAAGGGGCTTTCCGTCATTCATCGGACATATGGACAAGGTATTGTAACCGCTCAGCAAAACGATGCGATATTGGTTTCCTTTCCTTGTGGAGAAAAGAAATTTATACTGCCCGCTGCCTTTGCCAAAGGATTTCTTCAGACAGATCATCCCGGAGTCATGGCGGCCTGCTCCAAATTAAACAGTCTGGAAGAGCAGATCCATGCGCTCGAAAAAAACATCGTATCAGCTTCCGCAACACTGAAAGTCCTGGAAAATTCGTAAAAATGCCAAAAAGGAGAAGGAATGGGGGGCACTTCATTAAAACCTTCCTTCTCCTTTTTCTTCAACCACTGGTTGAGGCGCCTTCTGAAATTCCCAAAACCGGTGATTGCTTTCTAAGACAGCGACTGTTATCATGATAGTATCAACAACATAGGAGGAATTTCAGATGGTAGATACCGTAAAAATGGGCGCCTTTCTCGCCAGCCGGCGCCGGACGTTGGGCATGACTCAACAGCAGGTAGCAGCACGGCTCTGCATTTCCTTTCAGGCAGTCTCTCGCTGGGAAACTGGTGCTGCCTGTCCAAATACCGAACTCCTGCCCGATCTGGCGGCACTTTTACAGGTAACCATTGACGAGCTGCTGGCCGGACAGTGCCGGGAAGAAGGTCTCTCCTACCAGAAGGCAGGTGTGGATATCTCCTATACCGATGCCATCAAAACAGAGATGCGCAGGTTGCTCCAGACACCGGATTCCAACGTGCTCAATGGCGTGGGACCCTTTGCTTCCCTCTATGATTTCCATTTTCCCGAGATGGAACGACCGGTTCTGGTTCTAAAATCTGAAGAACCCGGTTCCAAACAGAAACTGGCCCTGGAATACGGCTACACCGACTCCATCTGCCGGGATCTCATCAACCATCTGGTCAATGATATCGCTGTCATGGGCGCCAAACCGCTGGCCGTACTGGACACCATCATCTGCGGCAATCCTGAAAAGGACACCATCTGCTCCCTGGTCCGGGGAATGGCGGAAGCCTGCCGGGAAAACGACTGTTCCCTGGTGGGCGGTGAGACTTCGGTACAGCCCCAGGTCGTAGAGCGGGGCACCTATATCCTGACCGCCAGCATTGCCGGTGTGGCGGACCGCAAAGCCCTGCTGGACGGCTCTGCAATCCGCCCCGGAGATGTGGTACTGGCTGTGGCTTCCAATGGCCTGCATACCAATGGATACTCCCTGGTACGGATGATGCTGGATCGCTCCCCCCGGCTCAAGCTGGAACAGGTGGCAGGTGAGCCCTTCCTCTGCCAACTGATGAAGCCCCATACTGCCTACTATCCCATGCTGCGGCAGCTGAGAGCACCGCTTCATGGTATGGCCCATATCACCGGCGGTGGAATAGAGGGTAATCTTTGCCGTATCATTCCGGAGGGCTGCTCTGCCCAAATCCAGCTGGATCAGATCCGTCCTCTGCCGGTATTCTCCTTCATCAAGCAGCAAGGCAATATCCCGGATGCCGAAATGCTTTCCACCTTTAACTGTGGTGTCGGCTTGATTCTGGTGGCACCCGCTGGCAGCGAAGCTGAAATTATCCGGCAGCTTGCACCCTTTGCTTCCTGCTATCCCATCGGAGAAATCAGCCAAGGAGAGGGAAAGATCGTGTTTTCAGGAGAAATGCACTGGCCGGGATGGTAAAACTCATCCCCGATACTGAGTAGGCGTCATTCCCATCGTCCGGCGGAACTGCCGCATGAAATGCACATCGCTGTGATAGCCGCAAAGCTCCGCCACCCGCCAAACTGGCAGATCAGTGGTCCGAAGCAGGTAACAGCCGTAGTCCAGCCGAGCTGCAATCACATCAGCAGCCGGTGAAACCCCAAAGCACGCCCGGTAGAGGTGCTGAAAATAATCCACACTCACCCCTGCCATAGCAGCAAGCTGGGGAACCGTCCACTGACTGGCGGGAGAAGAGCGAATCTCCGCCCGGATCTCCGACAGAATCGGATAGTACGGATGGCTGCGGGCAGGATCCCGCCTGTGAATCAGATCTGCGGCTGTGAGAAAAAATAGCCGGGCATAATGATCGAGGATCTCCTCTCCCCTTTCCCGTCCAGCCAACTGCTCTGATGCCATCTGCTGAACGAGCCGGGAAAGAGGTTGACTGTCGGAAAGAAGAACAGGCTCCTCTACCGGCAGGCCCAGTTCCTCAAAATCTGCCGGACGGCGGGGAAAAAAGTGAAACCAGTCGTTACAGAACCGAACTCCGGCTGCCTTGTACTCCTGGCGGGTTCCCTGCCGGTAAATCATCAGGGTATGCTGGGGTACTTTCTGCCAGCTTCCCTGCCGGTTAAATTCCGCTGATGATAATAACAGCAGTGCCAGCCAATCTCCGGAACCATGTTCCCGGGTCAGGTGGAAATCACTGCTGTGGGTATAGCGGCTTCCGGTACGAATCACCCGGATACTCTCCATTTTCGCTCCCTCCTTGACAGAATCGTTCAGTATAAGAACAGCATAGTGCATTGTCAGCGGTTTGTCAATAGCGTACAATAAGGACAGAATTCATGCGGCCCGGCCGCATTCCTACAGGGAGGTTTTTTCATGTACGCATCCATGAAACTGAGAAAGGACCACCAGATCGGCGCTATTGACAACCGCATCTACGGTTCCTTTATTGAACATCTGGGACGGGCGGTCTACGGCGGCATTTATGAGCCGGATCACCCCACTGCCGATGACATGGGCTTCCGGCAGGACGTACTGGATTTGGTACGCCAGCTTCAGGTTCCCATCGTCCGGTATCCCGGCGGTAACTTTGTATCCGGCTATTGCTGGGAAGACGGCACTGGTCCCAAAGACCAGCGCCCCCGGCGGCTGGAACTGGCCTGGAAAGTGATTGAAACCAACCAGGTGGGTATCGATGAGTTTCAGGAATGGGCCAAACGGGCCGGCTCTCAGGTGATGATGGCCGTAAACCTGGGTACCAGAGGACCCGAAGAAGCCCGGAATCTGGTGGAATACTGTAACTTCCCCGGCGGTACCCTGTATAGCGACAAACGGCGAGCCAATGGCTTTGAAGAGCCTTTCAACATCAAAACCTGGTGCCTGGGCAACGAGATGGACGGCCCCTGGCAGATCGGCGCCAAAACCGCCGAAGAATATGGACGGATCGCCGCTGAAACCGCCAAGGTCATGAAGTGGGTGGATCCCACCATTGAACTGGTGGCCTGCGGCAGCTCCAACCTGGGAATGCCCACCTTCGGCAGCTGGGAAACCACCGTTCTGGAACATACCTATGACTATGTGGACTACATCTCCCTCCATAACTACTACGGCAACCCCGAAAACGACATCCGTCTCTTCCTCTCCAAATCCCTGGACTTTGACAGCTTCATTAAATCGGTAGCCGCTATCTGCGACGCCGTCAAGGCCAAAAAGCACTCGGACAAAACCCTGTACCTCTCCTTTGACGAGTGGAATGTCTGGTACCACAGCAACGAACAGGACAAGGCCATTGAGCCCTGGAGCGTAGCCCCTCCCCAGCTGGAAGATGTCTACAACTTCGAGGACGCCCTCTTTGTGGGCTGCCTGCTCATTACCCTACTGAAAAACGCCGACCGGGTCAAGATGGCCTGTCTGGCACAGCTGGTCAACGTCATTGCGCCCATCATGACCGAGAATGGCGGCGCCGCCTGGGCTCAGACCATCTTCTACCCCTTCCTGCATGCATCGGCCTATGGCCGGGGCATCTCCCTCTGTCCGGAAGTGACCTGTGAAGGATACAGTGTTGGCGACAAGTCCTTTGTTCCCTTTGTGGAATCGGCAGCCAGCTGGAATCCCGACGACGAAACCCTGACCATCTTTGCTGTCAACCGCAGCGAGGATGCCGTGCAGCAGCTGGCTGTTTCTCTGGAGGACTTTGGTCCCCTCACCCTGATCGAACACCTGACCCTTCAGGGCCACGATCTGAAGGCCGTCAACACTGCCAAATCTTCGCCGGTAGTACCCAAGACAGACGGTGAAACCAAAATGACCAATGAAGGTGCAGAAATCACCCTTCAGCCTCTCTCCTGGAACGTAATCCGGTTTGGCCGGAAATAATAGTCCTTCCAAATCCGCCCCAGAGCTAAATCTGGGGCGGATTTTTGTGCAGCGCATTTTTACGCAGCGCATTTTTGCGCTTCTACATTGACAGACTACTTGAAAGATGGTAGAATACAGTCAAACAGTGCTCGTGCACAAAACAGGAAGGAGGCGCTTTCATGCCGGTAACAGTGCGTCAAATTGCAGAGCTTGCAGGAGTCTCCCGGGGAACGGTGGACCGTGCCCTGAACAACCGCGGCAATGTCAAGCCGGAGGTAGAGCGGCGGATCCGGGAAATTGCAGCAGAGCTGGGTTATACCCCAAACCGGGCAGGTAAAGCACTGGCCTACCAGCGGAAGGACATCCGCTTCGGCATTGTGGTCAATGCGCAGGGCAACGAATTCTTCGATGAAGTGCTTCGGGGAGCCAGGACTGCCACAGACGAATATGCCGATTTCGGCATCGGGCTGGAAATCCGTACGGGTCAGGGCTATGACGTAGAGCAACAGCTGGAACAGCTGGAAGAGCTTCGCATCCAGCGGGTATCCGCCATCGCCATTACGCCCATCAATCTGCCGGAGATTGCCCGCAAGATGGATCAGCTCATGGAGGAAGGCATCCAGGTCATCACCCTGAACTCAGACATTGAGGGAAGCCGGCGGCTCTGTTATGTGGGCTGTAACTATTACCAGAGCGGTGTGACGGCTGGCGGCCTGCTGCGACTGCTTCGGCCTGCGGGTGTCCGGGCGGGCATCATTACCGGTTCAGTGAAGATGCTGGGCCATAACCGACGGATCAGCGGTTTTTCGGATATGCTCCGACAACTGCCGGACTCCCAGGTGGTGGATCTGGCAGAATCCCTGGACGGCAGCCAGATTGCCTATGAACAAACCCTTGCCATGCTCCAGCGGCATCCTGACATCAACACCCTCTACTTTGCCGCAGCAGGCGCTGCCGGTGGAGCCAGGGCAGCTGAGGAATTGGGAGCCAGACTGACCACCATCTCCTGCGATGATACCCGGGAGATCGCCCAGTTGATCCGGGCAGGCAATATCCAAGCAACGGTCTGTCAGGAGCCATTCCGTCAGGGATACCGAGCCATGCAAATTCTTTTTGAAGCGGTAGTCAACGGCGTCATGCCCACTGAGCAGTACTGCTATATGGACAACATTATTCGCATTCGGGAAAATCTTCAGTAATACCCGGACAGGAAAGGACGAGAATTATGACCTATTATATTGGTGTAGACATTGGCACCTCCGGTACCAAAACCGTACTGTTTGACAAAACAGGTAACGTGATCGCCTCCGCTTTGCAGGAATATCCTCTCTATCAGCCCCAGAACGGCTATGCAGAGCAGCGGCCTGAAGATTGGCTAGAGGCAACTGTCTCCACCATCGCTCAGGTCATGGCGAAGAGCAGCGTCGAGGCAGCACAGGTGAAAGGCGTGGGTCTCTCCGGCCAGATGCACGGGTTGGTCATGCTGGACGAGCAGGACACCGTCATTCGCCCCGCCATCATCTGGTGCGACCAGCGTACCGCCAAAGAATGTGAGGAGATCACCCAGAAGGTAGGCGCAGAGCGGCTCATCCAGATCACTGCCAATCCTGCTTTGACCGGCTTTACCGCCTCCAAGATCCTCTGGGTGCGGAACCATGAACCGGAAAACTTTGCACGCTGCACCAAGATCCTGCTGCCCAAAGACTATGTGCGGTATATGCTCACCGGCGCCTTTGCCACCGAAGTTTCGGATGCTTCTGGTATGCAGCTTCTGGATGTACCGGACCGCTGCTGGTCGGATGAGGTTCTGGAAAAGCTGGAAATTCCCAAGTCCATGCTGGCCAAAGTCTACGAATCCCCCGACATCACTGGTTACATCACGGCAGCCATGGCCGCCCGCACCGGTCTGGCAGAAGGTACCCCTGTGGTTGGTGGCGCTGGTGACAACGCTGCCGCAGCTGTGGGAACCGGTGTCGTGGAAAACGGCAAGGCCTTCACCACCATCGGCACCAGCGGCGTCGTCTTCGCCCACTCCGACGAAATCGCCATCGACCCCAAAGGCCGGGTCCACACCTTCTGCTGTGCCGTACCGGGCGCCTGGCATATCATGGGCGTGACTCAGGCAGCCGGTCTCTCGCTGAAATGGTTCCGGGACAATTTCTGCGCCGCTGAAAAGGAAACTGCTGCTGCCATGGGTAAGGATCCGTACTTCCTAATGGATCAGGAGGTGGAACAGGTACCCATTGGCGCTGGAAAGCTGCTCTACCTCCCCTATCTCATGGGTGAGCGGACACCCCATCTGGATCCCCAGGTGCGGGGCGCCTTTGTGGGCCTGTCGGCTGTTCACGGCAAAAAGGAGATGCTCCGGGCCGTCATGGAGGGCGTCGCTTTCTCCCTCAACGATTGCAAGAACATCATTCAGGAAATGGGTATCCCGGTGGATGACATGATGGCCTGCGGCGGCGGCGGAACCTCTCCCCTCTGGCGGCAGATGCTGGCAGATCTCTACCGCTGCCCAGTCAAGACGGTGGCTTCCAAGGAAGGACCGGCACTGGGCGTGGCAATCCTGGCGATGGTGGGCACCGGTGCCTATCCTTCGGTGGCAGAGGCCTGTCGTGCCATCATCCGCACCGACAAGACCCAGCAGCCCATCCCCGAAAACAGTGACCGTTACGCCCCCTTCTATGACCTGTATACCAAGCTGTACCCGGCTATGAAAGACTCTTTTAAAGAGTTGCAGGAAATCTGAACAGATATGGAAAAAGGGAATCAGGTTAGCAAATTGCACAAAGTGTCAGGAAATAGGGCAGGTTCCCGGCCATGAAATGGCCGGGTGGGGTTTGTGAGGAAGGTGTCTTGCCCGCTGCGGCGGGCGCTTCTTTTTCTTTGTAGTCCGCGCCG